>JAFLTK010000137.1 GCA_022511505.1 Muribaculaceae bacterium | reverse complement strand
AATGGCTCTCGGAGTTGAGGAACGAAATTGGCTCGAGCGAGAAGCCGCCGTTGAGCACCGCCAAGATGAATGGCGCCTCAAAGCAGATGAACCGGCCCTTGACATCGACGGCGTTGGTCAGTTCCCAAATGTCGCCCGGGATTGAACACGCCAGCATCCCGGGCTCGAGGTCGCGTTCCACTCCGTTGACTTGCACCGTCACGCGTCCCTGCTCAATCATCAGAAAACAGTAGACGCCGAAGCGCACAATCCTACCGTCGCCAAAAAGAGCGTGCAACTCGTCGAAGTCGATGATTGCCAAATGCTCATTTAGCGACTGCTCGCTGTCGTCGAATATGCGGATTATTTCCATGGGAATAGTCGGAGTGGTGGGTGGCTGATTTTGAAAAATGGGGCGTCCTCGGGCCGGGTGGTCCGGGGACGCCTTGTAGATAGGGAGGGGATGTCAGCGGAGGGTTGAGTAGTCGGCCGAGTAGCGGAGCATCTGGGGGATGTAGTCCTCGGTGTAACTAATGGTGACGTCGGTGACGTTGCCGTTGTCGTCGGTGACGAGGGTGTAGACGGGGTTTACAAAGCCTTTGTAGGGGGCGATGTCGAGCTTGGCATAGCGGTCGAGGACTTCACGGTGGAGAGTCGGGTCGACTTTGACGGCATATTTCTCGACGAGGTCGCGGCCGGCTTCATAGTCGCCTTCGCTCTTGATGCGCTGAATTTCGCCGAGGAGTTGGCCAAAGAGTTGACGCAGAGCCTCGTAATCGTTGATTTTGACGAATGTTTTGCCGTCGATTTTGACCATCTCGACAACGTTGTTGTCGCGGCCGTGTTCATAGACCCATTCGGCAATCAGTTTGCGGTTTCTCATGTGGGCTTCCTCGACGTCCTTGCCGGGCTCGATTCTCATCAACTGGGTCATCAGGCCGTTGAGCATATATTTATAGTATTCAGCCTTGTAGGCCTCGGGATTGTCGAGCACACCGATTTCGATTAGTTTGGGGTCGGCGAGATAGTAGAGGGCAAAGAGGTCGGCGCGAGTTTCCTCGAGTGTCGAGCCGTGGGCCTTGAGGGCGTCGGGGTCAACGCCGGGGAGGAGTTGGCCCGAGCCGTGGCCGAGGCACTCGTGGAGGTCGGTGTGGAGATTGTCGGTAATAAAGAGATACTTGTCGAGAAGGTCACGGGTGGGCTGGTCGATGACAAATTCTTCGTTGAAGCCGTTGCCGTGTGAAGCCTCGTCGTAGGCGCGAGTGATGTTTTCAAGTGTTACCGATTTAGACCCGTGGGCGGCGCGAATCCAGTTGGCGTTGGGTAGGTTGATGCCGATGGGGGTTGCGGGATAGGCGTCGCCGGCAAGGATGGCGGCGGTAATGACCTTGGCGCTGACGCCCTTGACGTGGGGTTTGCGGAAACGGGGGTCAACGGGCGAGCGGTCTTCAAACCACTGTGCTTCGGCGCTGATGGCCTCGGTGCGGTGTGACGCTTCGAGATCTTTGAAGTTGACGATTGATTCCCATGAGCCGGTCATGCCGAGGGGGTCGCCGTAACTCTCGATGAAACCGTTGATGAAATCGACGCGCGAGTCATTGTCCTCGACCCAGGCGATGGAGTAGTCGTCGAAAGTCTTCAGCTCACCGGTGGTGTAATATTCTATCAGTTTGTCGATTATGTTAGCCTGGGCGTCGTTCTCGGCAAACTGGCGAGCCTTGGTCAGTTCGCTTACGATGCGCTCGATGGCGGCAGAATATAGTCCGCCAACTTTGTAGACCTGCTCGACGAGATTGCCGGCAGCGTCCTTGACGAGGCGCGTGTTGAGTCCGTAGGAGATGGGGGTGAGGTCAGTGGTATCTTTCAGGGCGGCATAGTAAGCCTCGACTTCGGGCTGGGTTACGCCTTCGTAAAGGTTGCATGCCGAGGTGACGATAAGGTCCTGACCCTCGGCCTGATTGACGCGCTTTGCCATCACGGTCGGGTCGGTGATGACACTGATAAGGGTCTGGGTCGTAGGCACGTCGGCGGGGCGTTGATCAGCAGGGAGTTTGAAAATTTGCTCTACAAGAAACTGTGTCGAGAACTCGGGGATGAACTTGTCCATCGAGTAGTGGTGATGGATGCCGTTGGCAAACCAGATTTGCTTCAAGTATTTCTCAAGAGCCTTGAAATCGGCCGAGTTGCGGTCGCCGTCATAGTTGCGGTAGATGTTTTCAATCAAGCGACGGATGGCGAGGTTATACTTGCCGTTCTGGTCCCAAAGGATGTCGCGGCCGGCAAGGGCCGCCTCGGTCAGGTGGTAGACAAGTTGCTTCTGGTTCAGCGAAAGATTCTCAAAGTCGGGCACTTGATAGCGAAGCACCTCAATGTCGGCAAAGCGGTCGACAACATAGTTGAAGTCTGACTTTTCGGTAGCCATAGCGTTCAGTGTTGCGGCGACTGCGGTGGCAGCCATGAATGTTTTAAGAGTCATTTTATGGTGTTATTGTTGTTGTTGGCTAAAAACATTATTCTACATACAAGACGAGACCTTTAAGATATTCACCTTCGGGGTGATAGATGTTGACTGGGTGGTCAGCGGGCTGGGTCAACTGGTGGAGGATGCGCACTCGGCGTCCGGTCTGTGCGGCAGCCGAGAAAACGGCGAGGCGGAACTGCTCCTTGGTGATGGCCTGAGAGCATGAGAAAGTGAACAGGATTCCTCCGGGGGCGATTTTCTCGATGCCGCGAGCGTTGAGACGACGGTAGCCCTGAAGGGCGTTGGGGATGGCGCGGCGGTGTTTGGCAAACGCCGGCGGGTCAAGCACAATCAGATCGTGGCGCCCTTTTTTCATGTCGGCAAGGTACTTGAAGGCGTCCTCGGCAACGGCGTGGTGGCGATTATCGCCGTCAAAGTTAAGGGCGATGTTTTCGTCGGTCAGTTTGACGGCCTTGGCCGAAGAGTCGACCGAGACGACCTCGCGTGCGCCGCCTCTCATGGCATAAACCGAGAAGCCGCCGGTATAACAGAACATATTGAGCACGCTCCGGCCGTCGGCATAGCGCTGAAGCAACGCGCGGTTGTCGCGTTGGTCAACAAAGAAGCCGGTTTTCTGACCGCGGAGCCAGTCGACGTGGAATTTGAGCCCGTTTTCAATCGCAATGTCGCCGCTGAAAGCCCCGACGATGTAGTCGTTGACCGGGTCGAGGTGCGCCTTGTAGGGCAGAGTTGTCTCGCTCTTGTAGTAGACGTTGGCGATGCCGGCGTCGGGCAGGGCGACGAGTGCGGCGGCAATGGTGTTGCGGGCAAAGTGCATGCCGGGCGAGTGGGCTTGGACAACGGCAGTGTCGCCATAAAGGTCGACGATGAGCCCCGGGAGGAAGTCGCCCTCGCCGTGGACAAGGCGACAGGCGTTGTTGTCAGAACGAATCAACCCGAGGGCACGGCGCAGTTGCCACGCTTCGGCAAGGCGACGGCTGTAAAACGCCTCGTCGATGACCTCGTCGTGTTCGGTCAGGATGCGAACGGCGATGCTGCCAATCTGAAAATGGCCGATGCCGAGCAGACGCCCGTCGGCGGCGGTGACGGCAACGGTGTCGCCCTCCTCTATCGAGTCGTCGATGGTGTCGATTGCGCCCGAGAATACCCACGGGTGAAATCTCAATAGCGAGTCTTCTTTGCCACGCTTTAACTTGACGGTCTTATACATTATATAATGTGGAGTGGAGTTGTTGTTGTCGGTGTTGTTTGTGTTGTTATTGTTGTTACTGTTGTTGATGTTGTTGATGTTAT
>JAFLTK010000136.1 GCA_022511505.1 Muribaculaceae bacterium | reverse complement strand
ATGATACTTTAAACGGCGCAAATGATACTTTAAACGGCGCAAATGATACTTTAAATGATACTTATGGCAATTTGACATCTTCCCAGATTAGAGTATTGAGTTTAATTAGAGAAAATAATGCCATCTCTCATTCTGAAATAGCAGAAATATTGTCTGTCGCTGAGATTACAGTAAAAAGGATTACAAGAACGTTAAAAGACGTTGGACTTTTAAAAAGAATAGGCAGTAAAAAAAACGGACATTGGGAGATTTTAGGGTGAAATGTTGATTTTTGTCTGCGAAGCGGATATGAGCCCGAAGGGTGAAAGCGCCAATGAACCAAAAACAATGGCCCGAAAAGCTAAATGGCGAGGCCGATGCAAAGAAAATTTTGCAGATTGGGAGATAATTATTAATTTTACGGAAAATTATTCGCTAAGCGCGATTCTGTCGTTCGACCGGCAAAGACGGTCGGGCGAAGCAGGTCGGGCTATTGGCGCATAATCACATATAAATCAGCACAAAACCGCCGAATATTCATCATTTAACCAAAATAATTATGCTCAACCTTAAATGTACCATTCTTGCAGTGGCCGCGGCCGCGATTGCTACTTCCCTCCCGGCAACGGCTGCGACTCCGACGGTCTCCAACGTGTGGGTCGGAGACCTCGGCAATGGGAAATACAAAAATCCGATTATCAACGCCGACTATTCTGACCCCGACGTCGTGCGCGTCGGCGATGACTACTACATGACCGCGTCAAGTTTCTGCGACATTCCCGGCCTCCCTATCCTTCACTCCCGCGACCTTGTCAACTGGGAAATTATAGGCCACGCAATAGCCTCGATGCCCGAGTATGCTCAGGCCGCTCCCGACCCCAGCCACGGCAACGCCGTCTGGGCTCCGTCGATTCGCTATCACAACGGCGAGTTCTACATCTACTATGGCGACCCCGACCTGGGTATCTTCATGACCAAGACCAAAGACCCTGCCGGCCCGTGGGAACCGCTCGTTCATGTCCACAAGGCTAAAGGCATCATCGACACCTGCCCCTACTGGGACGAGGACGGCAAGGCTTATATCGCCCACGGCTATGCAGGTAGCCGCGCCGGCGTCAAGAGCATCATCGGCATGATTGAAATGACACCCGACGGCAAGTCGACCATCGGCCCCGACCGCGTCATCTATGACGGCCATATCGAGAACGAAACCATCGAAGGCGCCAAGATGTATAAGCGCGGCGACTGGTACTATATCTTCTCGCCCGCCGGCGGTGTGTCGACCGGTTGGCAGGAAGTGCTCCGCGCCAAGAACCCCTGGGGCCCCTACGAAGTGCGCAACGTCATGGATCAGGGTACAACCAACTTCAACGGCCCTCACCAGGGCGCATGGATTGACACCCCTGACGGTCAGCAGGATTGGTTCATTCACTTCCAGGACAAGGGCCCGTATGGCCGCGTCGTGCTTCTCGAGCCGATGAAATGGAACGAGGACGGCTGGCCCGTCATTGGCGTTGACCCCGACGGCGACGGCCGAGGCGAGCCGGTGGCCACCTATACCAAACCCGCCGTTGGCAAGACCTACCCCGTCATGACTCCCGCCGAGAGCGACGAGTTTGACTCCCCGTTCCTCGGCCTCCAGTGGCAGTGGAAAGGCAACCCCAACGCCCTCTGGTATTTTGCCGACGCCAACGCTTCACAACTGCGACTCTTCTCCCACCACAACCCCGGCGCCGAGCGCATCTATGACATGTCAAACCTGTTGCTCCAGAAATTCCCCGCCGAGAATTTCACCGCAACCGCCAAGGTGCAGTTCTGCCCCCGCAAGAACAACGGCAAGGTTATGACCGGCGAACGCGCAGGCCTCGTTGTCATGGGCTACAACTATGGCGGTCTGGTGTTTGAAAGCCGCGAGGACGGTCTCTATCTGACCGACGTTCAGGGCCTTAAGGCCAACAAGGGCGGCAAGGAAACCGTTGGTGCAGGCGTCAAGATTCCCGACGACGGCAACCTCTACCTCCGCGTAACCGTCAAGCGCGTCGGCGTTAAAAACCCCTCAAAGAAAGAAGATTATAAATGTGAAGCCACATTCTCCTACAGCCTCGACGGCAAGAAATACACTGAACTCGGCAGCAAACTCGCCGTCACCGAAGGACACTGGATTGGCGCCAAGGTTGGTCTGTTCTGCTCGCGCGACTGGGACAGCAATGACTCGGGTTGGATGAATGTTGACTGGTTCAGAATTACCAAATGAAAAAGTTACTTGCAATCACAGCACTGATAGCGGCACTCTGCCTCCCCATGGGGGCACGTGCCGCCGAATACAAGCGCCAAATCACTGTTGCCCAGGATGGTAGCGGCGATTTCACGACGCTGACCGAGGCGCTCGAGGCTATCCGCGCCTTTATGGACTACACCGTCACCGTCAATATAAAAAACGGCGTGTATCGCGAGAAGGTCATCATTCCCGCGTGGCTCGAGAACGTTGAGTTCATAGGCGAGAACCCCGACAGCACCATCATCACATGGAGCGACCACGCCAACATCAACAAGATGGGCACCTTCCGCACCTATACCATGCGTGTCGACGGCACCGACCTGACTTTCCGCAACTTAACAATCGAAAACAACGCCGAGCAGCGCGGCCAGGCCGTCGCGCTTCACACCGAAGGCGACCGCTTGACGTTTGACAACTGCCGCTTCCTTGGCAATCAGGACACTATCTATACCGGCCGCAAGGGTGGACGCCTCTATTTCAACAACTGCTACATCGAGGGCACTACCGACTACATCTTCGGCCCCTCGACCGCACTGTTTGAGAACTGCGAGATCCACAGCAAGCGCGACAGTTTCATCACCGCCGCATCGACCCCGGCCGACGTCCCCGTTGGCTACGTGTTCTATAAATGCCGCCTGACCGCCGAGCCCGGTGTCACCAAGATGTATCTCGGCCGTCCATGGCGTCCATACGCCATGACCGCATTCATCGACTGCGAGATGGGCGACTTCATCACCCCCGCCGGATGGGAAAACTGGCGCGACCCCGCCAACGAGAAAACCGCCCGCTACAGTGAATGCGGCAACACCGGCCCCGGCGCCGACACCTCGGACCGCGTCAACTGGTCACGACAACTGTCGCCTGCCGAAGCTCGTGCCCTCGTTGACCCCGCCTACATATTCACCACCTCCAACTCTTGGAACCCGCGTCCCTAAGCGACTATACCACATTATAATATAGCAAACCCCGGGGCGGGGGCGGTCTCCCGCCTCCGCCCCGCTAATTCCAAAATTATAGACAATGAAAGATAGAATTGAAAGATGGAAACAAATGGAGGCTACCGGCAATCCGGCTGCTAATGACTATTTGAAAGAGATAACCCTCCAAGCAAAAGAAGAAGGGAAACTACATGAGATGACCGTGGCTATGGAATTTGTAATAGCCTCGGCCGACAAGCATCTTGATAATATAGAAACCTCCCTAAATTCCTATACCAAGATAGATCGCGAATTATCATCCAAAAAACTTTGATTTTCAGCGCGTGCCGTGGAACGGCACCAATTTCAATAACCCCGTACATGCGAGCGCAGCGAGCTGTGCGGGGTAGGCATCCAACTCTGAAAATCGTCCTGGAGGGACGAGATTTCACGTCGAGATATTCACCCCACGTCGCGAAGCTTCGGTCGAGATAAAGATTGTCCCTCCAGGACAATTCCCCGAGGGGAGCGCCATCCGCGCACTGCGCGCTTCGCGCTTGTACGCGGTTATTGAAATATTCATCGCTCC
>JAFLTK010000135.1 GCA_022511505.1 Muribaculaceae bacterium | reverse complement strand
GTGGCGTGCACATCGAGCCGGGGCCCAATGGAGGTATCGTAGTGCTCGACGACACCACTATCTATGACATGGCAATCGAGATACTCCAGCAGCAAAACAAAGACTGATTTTCAGGTCAATCTGAAAAGCAACTAAAGACGCGCTTCCCCATTCGCCGGCGAGGCGCGTCTCTCTCAATATATCTTTTTACCTAATCTGTGTCGATGAACATCTTGCTACTCGGCGATGCCAGCAACTACCACGCGACTTTAGCCAAAGGGCTAAGGGCGCTGGGCCATAGTGTCACCGTCATGAGCAACGGCTCGCGCTGGCAAAAAACCGACCGCGACATCGACATCACGCGCCGTCCCGGCAAAATTGGCGGCGCAATGCACTGGCTATCACTTTGGTATCAACATCACAAGGATTTAAAGGGCTATGACGTCGTTCAAATTAACAATCCTTTTTTCACTGAACTGAAGCCTGCGCGCCTCTCCCCTATTTTTGACCGACTCAAGCGTGAAAACGGCGCCGTTTTTATGACAGCATTGGGGACCGACCCATTCTATGTCAAGGAATGTCTCGACCCGGCGTCGCCCATCGCCTATAGCGAGTGGCGCATTGGCTCTGAACCGGGTGCTCTCGCCATCGCTCGACCGTCACTCATCGAAGAATGGACCAACCCTATGATGACTGCCTACGCTTCCCACATTTATGACAACCTCGACGGCGTGACAACAGCACTTTGGGAATACCACGTCCAGATTTCGCGGCAATTGAGCCCCGAGCGTTATGCCTACATCGGCCTGCCAATTGATGTTGATTCAATCAAACACGTCGGGATAAAACAGGGACTCGGCGAGCGGCCGATAAAGTTACTTTTGGGGCGACACAGTTACCGTCAGCCCGAGAAAGGCACCGACCTTCTGGAAAAGGCGGCACGTGTTGTCGTCGACCGACACCCCGGACTGGCGGTCCTCGAAATCGTTGAAGACTTGCCATTTAAAGAATATTGCCGCAAACTGGAGGCAGCCGATATTGTTCTCGACCAGATCTATAGTTATACGCCTGCCACCAACGCGTTGCTTGCCATGGCGATGGGAAAAAACGTTATCAGCGGCGGCGAGCCGGTGTTTTATGACTTTATCGGTGAGCATGAACTCCGCCCCATCATTAATGCGTCGCCTCGCCTTGACGCGCTTATCGAAACGCTTGACGCCGTGGTCTTGTCGCCGGAAGAAATCGAGGCCCGCGGCCGCGACTCTCGACGTTTTGTCGAGAAACACCACGATAGCAAAATTGTTGCCGCTCGTGCCGTCCAATTCTGGCAAAAACGCATTAAAGAACTTGGCCGATGACTCTCGATGTGCTCATATCAACCTACGGTCGCGACGGCATTGAAAACGTCGCCGCGACAACTTTGCCGCGAGTCGCCGACGTCAGATATGTCGTTTCTTGGCAGTCGCCTGTCGGTGAAATTCCGGTTGCATTGCAACGAGATGATATAAAGGTTGTTACGCTCGACGGACGGGGACTGTCACGAAATCGCAACAACTCGATTAAAGCCTCGACGGCCGACATCTGCCTCATTGCCGATGACGACCAAATTTTTTATCCAGACGGCCTCAAGGCGCTCATCGACGCGTTTGCCAGTCGTCCCGAGATGGATATCGCGCTTGTCAAAGTGGACCTTCCGGTTAAAAAGCAATATCCCTCAGAGGAAACACCCATCGAGCGAGGTCGTTTTCCTAAAGGCTATTACGTCCAATCTATAGAGATTTCATTTCGTCGCAAGAGTCTGCCACCCGGTCCATGGTTTGATACCCGCTTTGGTCTCGGTGCCGAGCGCTATCTTTGTGGAGAGGAGGAATTGATGGTCGACGAATTATTGCACGCCGGCCTCAATTGCCGTTTCATTCCTATTGTAGCGAGCGCCCATCCCGATCATTCGACCGCATTTTCAAGTAAAGCGCTTGCCGGCGTTCAACAAGCGTGCGGAGCCGTCATCACGAGGCTTCATCCCTTGAGTTGGCCGCTCCGTGTGCCGCTTAAAGCGTGGCGAATGTCGAGAGCCGGTGCCGGCGCATTTCATCGTGTGTTTTTCAACGTCGTCAGGGGTGCCTTTGCTTCCTTATTTATGTCACGCTATGGCTACAGAAAATAGTTTATCGCGCCGAGTGCTGAAAGCAATGGGCATCTTTGGAGGTACCCAGATCATCACCATCCTTTGCTCAGTTATTCGCTCCAAATTGGTGGCTCTTTGGATAGGTCCGGCCGGCTTTGGCTTGCTCGCTATCTTCAACTCAGTTATGGAACTGCTCGGGCAGATAACGTCGCTGGGGATTCGCAACGCGGCCGTCAGAGATGTCGCCGCCCATTCGTCAGACCCCGAGCGTGTGGCTCGTGTAGCAAAGATTGTGGCCCGTTGGGGTGTCATTCTCGGAGTTATAGGACTTCTTTTGACCACTATCCTATCACCCTTCTTGAGCATAATCTCATTTGGCAACACGGCCTATACAGTCTCTTTTATCGTCCTTGGTCTCGGCGTGGCAATGAATGCCCTGACCGGCTCTCAATTAGCCATACTTCAAGGACTCTCGCGACTGAAACCGCTGAGCCGTGCCGGCATTGGAGGCGCCGTCGCCGGGCTTGCCATCGTCATCCCGATGTACTATTTCTGGCGACTCGACAGCATTTTACCATCCATTATTGTCTACTCGGCCGTGGGGTTGATTGCTGCATATATATTCCGCGAACGGTTCACCGGACACCAAGATAAGATTTCACGAAAAGAGACCATGCAAGTTGGACGTAAGTTCTTGACTCTCGGACTATTTATCACCATCAGCGACATTTTCAACCAACTCGCCGTCTATGTTTTCGTTTCATGGCTTAACCAAAATGCAGGTGAAGATATCGTTGGCTTCTATCAAGCCGGGAACACTCTTTTCAACCGTTATGTCGGACTCGTTTTCACGGCCATCGCTATGGAATATTACCCGCGATTGACAGCATCAATCGAGTCACCTCGTCGCGTGTCCACCTTCGTTTCCCACGAGATTAAACTCGCCCTTTGGATACTTGCACCAATCATTGCTCTTTTTATCGGCTTCGCCCCATTGATTGTGCAAATCCTTTATGCCTCTGAGTTTGAGGTAATCGTCCCGTTTGTCACTATCGCCATTATCGGCACAACACTGCGCGCCATCTCCTGGTGTATGGCCATCGTCATCCTCGCCCGTGGCGACGGTCGTCTGTTCATGCTGACCGAGGGATTGAGTGCCATCGTTGCCATCGTCCTAAATATCTTAGGTTACAAGATGTCAGGACTCGTTGGTCTTGGTGCATCATACGTTGTCTGGTATCTTACCTACACCTTAATAGTCTATATTGTCTATCGGCGACGCTATCAGCTGACTATCTCGCGGGGCATCGGCCTGTTGTCATTGAGCATCATCGCAACTGTAACTCTCACTGCCGCAGCGACATTGCTGACAGGCAACCCGGCTGTCGCCGTGATAATCGCCATCATGACCGCCGGCGCCGCTTTCTACATCCTCCGTCGCGCGTGAAAATTATCTGTTGAAAAACGGTTAATTTTTCAAAAGATATCAACAGAGGGTGGATTGGGTAGATTTTTAATATTACCTTTGCAGAAACAAAACCGATTTCTCTATGGCACAAGATAATACAACCGGTAACCAACGCCGTCAACGTCAAGCACCTAACCACAACCCGCTCTATGACCATGGCGGACGCACCCAACCGCGCGACAAGGAACTCGAGGAGGCCGTCCTCGGCG
>JAFLTK010000134.1 GCA_022511505.1 Muribaculaceae bacterium | reverse complement strand
ACCGGATGGCAATGAGGGTATTAACGGCTACGGATTTATGTTGGTGATGGCGTCGGCGCTTACCTATGCTATTTATATCGTGATGGTTAACTCATCAAAAGCCATATCCCGGATACCGACCACAAAGTTGCTTTTTTATGTTCTGATTTCCGGTTGCTCTGTTTTCTTATTCAAGATAGCCGCGGGCACCGATTTGATACTCCCGGCTAAGCCGAGCGGATGGTATAACCTTGTTGCACTGGCAGTTATTCCGACCGTGTTATCCCTGGCATGCACGTCGGCAGCAATTCATATCATCGGCTCGACTGCAACTGCTATCTTTGGCGCCTTGGAACCGGTAACTGCAGTGGTCCTGAGTGTAGCATTTTTGGGACAGCCGATAACTCCTCAGGAAATCGTTGGCGGGGTATTAATCGTAATAGCTACAACTATCGTTGTATCAAGCAATTCTGTCGATAGGGTTATCTTACATGTTAGAAAAATGTTCCCGAGAAATTTTAAGAATTTGTCGGCTCCGAAGCAAAAATAGAAATTTTTCATCTCGGAGTGTTGCGAAAATTCGGTCTTTGGCGTCTTAAATATGTAAAGACCCGATAGCATGAATTTTCGACCTCTTTTTATAACGATTCTCGTATTGACGGCTTCGATTGCGCGCGGTGCTGTTGTTGTCGACTCGATAAGCGCCGAGCCGCTCGCGATGGCGTCGGTGTTTGACCGCAATGGCAACATCATCGGGACGACCGACAGCCGCGGCTATCTGCCGCGATTTGAATCGTCGTCCTATCCGCTGACTGTCAGATACATGGGCTATGAATCGGCACAAGTTGAACGAGGCGATGCCGATACGGTGCGCATGAAAGAGCAAACTTATGTCTTGCCCGAATTGGCCGTAGCCTCCGGCAAAAGGAATATCCTCTATATGACCGGATATATCCGCGAGTATTCGACGCTGACAACCTACAATGACACGGTTGTCATGTTTCGCGAAAAAACGGTCGACTTTATGGTCCCCGACAAGGAGGAAAAGCGCATCAAAGGGTGGTCAAACCAGCGTATTCTCTCGTCGCGCTCCTACTATCATATATCAAACTATTGGGGGCTCGACAGTGTGTCAGACCGCTTTAACCGAAATTTCTCGTGGGGCGACTGGGTAGGAATAGTCAACCGAGTCAAAATTCCAGCCAAGTTGAGAGATGCCGAGGTCGCCGTTGATACTCTATGGGGTAAGTATAGTCCGGCCACAATCTGGCGACGGGATGGCGACCGCCTGACTCTCGACATCAATGTGCTTGCCGATACCGTTAACCGCCGGTGGGTCAGCAACTTCTGGGGATTCAATAACAACCGCGCCGAGTTCTCGACGCTAACGCTCCGCTATACTTTTGACAATATATCATCGACCGAATTGCTTGCCGACAATCTTTCGTCCATCTCATTCAACATCGAGTCACGCGGTCGCGGACCGAATCTTTATAACGTGTTTGAAAAGGACGAGCCGTTTTTTGTGTCGACCTATGTTGAAATGTATATTACCGACCGCCGATTTCTAACACTGAAAGAAGCGCGCAACATAGAGAAACATCTCGCCGAAGCGATTGACGGCCAAATTTTGCGTCCCGACCAAGTGCCGCCGTTGCAGCCCGCAATCGCCGCCCTCGTTGAACGCGTTGACAGTATCGACCATGACCGCCGCCATCGTGAAATCGCCACCGACAAACGCATCGGCGCCTTCCGCGACGGCCGACCGGCGCGTCCGTTGTCCATCGGCACCATTGTCGACGCCGTCAAGGGCAAAGTCAAGCGCTGGCGCGGCCGTTAAAAGGTTGACTTACAATAGTAAACGCAGTGTCGCTAATGCCGTGACGATGAACTCCAGCTCCTCGCTTGATGGCAAACGCAGTGTCGCAATTATGCCGTAGGGACGCGATACATCCGATACATCGCGTCCGCATCATAATGCAGTGATAATTAACAATATAGACGCGGACGCGACATGTCGCGTCCCTACCGGACATTCGGCTTTGGTTAGGTCGAGGAGCAGGAGTTTCTCACCACGAGCGTTTGCTCCATATCTCGATAAAAGAGTGGGGAAGACGCGTTAAGCGACCTCCCCGCAAATTTAAAAGCGACGGTATTTTTAGTCAGAAACAGGACGAACAGAAAAACCGAAGTAGCGCCATACAGAAAACACATTAAAATAATTATTAAATTCAATAGCGTAGGCTAAATGGTTATCGTCTTGGCCATCGTAGTCAGACTTAGCGGGAGTAGAAGTCCAATAGTTGCCTTGCGACCCCTCTTTTACATATCCTGACCAGTCGCGGAAACCGGCAGCCGGCAAAAAAATGGAGTTGCCGTTGGGTCCCGTAACCTTCATGCCTTCTTGCCCTCCCATTGTGGTCCATTGCCAACTGCAGAGGTCGACAAGTTCTTGCATCTCGGCACGTGTAGGCATGCGCCATGTACCACCCCACGTAGCGCGTGCTACGTCATACTCCCGCCTTCCGGATATACTACCAAGTGAGACACCTAGAGTGCGACAATTTTCATTAAGATAAGAACCTTTTGTTGATGTTTCGCCCCAGGCGTAGTAATTGCCATATTGCTCGGGTCTAGCGGCCCCAACATTGCAGGTTGCCCACTTTACTGAAAGTCCCAAATCTACAGCCTCGTGCCCATTGAAGGTTGTTGAAGATGAACCTCCGCTCATTCCTTTCATCAGGCTATCGCTCAAGCGTTGGGCTAACGATATGACCTGACTCGCTGATTCGGCCGGTCCGGAAACATCTGCTGTATTTACCACCAAACCTGTTTCTACATTTATCAGACGGGCTTGAATATAATATTCATCGAATACCTCTGTTACATCGGCCACTACTACATATTTCACGCCAAAGCGTTGTCCTAATTTAGCAATTTGGCTGTCTCTTACTTCGCCCGACGATTGATAATCTTGTTCTTTAGAAAGAGCGTTTAGAAAGTCGGCGGTGCGTTCTACCGCAGCATATCCACTTGAAGATGTGATAGCCGCAACCAACTTGGCTCCAATAACTTTCTTGACGCTTGAATCTACATCATCGCCGGTTATATAGACTGCGACTTTCTTCTGAGATTGCTCTTGTGAAAAACTCGGCATTACCACAAGGGCTATAAGAGCAAATAATAACAATATTCGTTTCATCGCTGTTTTCATCTTGATTTTTTATCGAGCAAACGGTAAACTACATTTTTTGTCATAGGCGAAAGGACGTCTGACCCTGTAAAAGGGCGACTTTGCTCCACGGATTTAAGGACAGCGCCGGTCTCGATATTCATTAAGCGCGCTGTCATCTGACAAACATCGTCACGAGTGATTGTCACCTTAATAACCATCACAAAGTCAACACCAAGGCGGCCGGCAAGTTTGCGAATCTCACTATCGGGCACGTCGCCAGAAACCTGATAGTCTTGCTCTTTTTGGGCAGCATTGAGAAACGCTTCATCTCTTTCAAACGGAGCATAATCTTTATGCCCTGAGAGTCGCGCCATAGCGGCTGCGTTTACAATCGATTTAGAATCAGCGTCAATGTTCCCTTCAACATAGACAGCAACTTTTTTCACTTGAGCGTGTGTCGAAATGCCAAATGAAAGGCAGCAGAGAGCGACAACAAACAGTACTGCAAATTTTTTCATTGAAATTACGGTTGTCTCTACTGACTCTCTGATGTAGAGGCAATTAAAAATGAAAGCGTGAGAGTCTGTATCGCTGCTCGTCCCACGTTCTGAGGCTCTGGAATGCCTTTCGCAATGAAACGAG
>JAFLTK010000133.1 GCA_022511505.1 Muribaculaceae bacterium | reverse complement strand
GGACAGCAACGACGGCGTGACCCTCTTCCAAGCCCAAAACGGCGTGGTGTTCCTCACCGTCAATGGTGCCGAAGGCCTCGGCAACTATCGCGCCTCGTTCTATGACATGACAGGTAACCTTTGCGGTCAGCATATTTTTAACGGCGCCACTACCGCCGTCAACCTCCCCGTTGACCTCAGCGGCGTTGTTGTAGTGGTTGTTGAAGGCGACTATAACTTCCGTGCGACGGCCAAGGCTATCCTCCGCTAACGTGCTTATTTGAAAATAATGAAGAAAGCAATATTTAGTTTCATCCTTGTGGCAACAGCGAGCATCCCTGCGGGTGCTCAGCTGTCGCCCTACGATGAAAATGCCCCCGTAGGATGGGCCTCGATTGGAATGGAATGTACCGGCAGCGGCGATGTAAACCCCGTCGTTGTCACAACCGAGGACGAGCTTCGTGCCGCTTTGCAGAAATGCAAAGGCGGAAAAACTGCGATGACCATTTATATCAGCGGCAACATCGAGGTCAAAGAGAAATTGCGCTATGACAAGTGCAAGAATGTCACTATCTATGGTCTGCCAGGCTCGTCGCTCTACAATCGCTACCACAACGACAACGCCGACTATGCCGGCTTTTTCTACTGCCAGAACTGGGAAAATTGCATCATGCGCAATCTGACACTTCTGGGTGCCGGAGCCTACGACATCTCGGCATGTGACAATATTCAACTTGTTGAGTCAAAGAATATTTGGATTGACCACTGCGACATTCAGGACGGCGTCGACGGTAACCTTGATGCCAAAACCAAGAGCGACAACATCACTATCTCGTGGTGCAAGTTCTCCTATCTGATTGCACCCTGGTCTCGCCCTGGAGAGAGCGACGACCATCGTTGCTCGTCGATGTGGGGCAGCAGCGATAACCGCGGAGACGACGAGGGTTATCTGAACGCAACATTTACCAACTGCTGGTGGTATCACGGTTGCGGTCAGCGTTGCCCGCGCATCCGCTTTGGCAATGTCCACATCGCCAACTGCCTCTGGGAAAACGGAACCGAGGACGACCCGGCGCAGTATTGCATCGGCGTTGGCCATCAAAGCGACATGTATGTCGAAAACGGCGACTTCTCAGGCACTGTCGTTTCCGGCGACCATCTGAAATATTATCTGACCGACAAAAAGGTTTATGACCTGATTGTAACAGGATGTATCGGGGAGCCCGACCGCATGGAGAAAGGCGCCGGTTATAGCGGCGATTATTATATCCCGACTAATGACCCGAATTATCATTGCCGCGTCTACCCTGCCGAACTCGTTAAAGCGGTTGTAACCAACCCCGAGAACGGCGCCGGTGCAACGCTCGATGAGGCGTTGCTGACGTCGCGCGGAAATCCCAACTATGGCAATTCTTCAGGCATCCAACAGATTGGTAATGACAGCAATACCGCCCGCGTTGTCGGTATCAAGTACTACAACACATCGGGCGTACAGATTGCCGCCCCCGACGGATTAACCATAGTCGTTTTTGAAATGAGCGACGGCTCAAAAGTAACCCAAAAGATTTTCAACAGATGAAGAAAGTAACAATTACCGTTGCGGCGGCTATAGCAGTGTCGCTGTCGCTATCAGCCCAAACCACTCCGCTGAGCCCCTACGACCTCAATGCACCCTTTGGCTGGGGCGCCATGCCGGGGTTTGAAGTGACCGGTGGAGCCGGCGGCGAAGAGGTCGTTGTCAGAACCGCCGACGAGTTTGACGCGGCGATGAATATGCGCAATCCCGTCACTCGCGAGCGCGATGTCCCTTTGATTGTCTATGTCGACGGCGAGATTGAGTTCACAACAATGCACTCTTATCACACCAAAAACAAGACCATCCTCGGGCTGCCCGGCGCTAAAATCTTCAGCCGCGACCGCACGAAGAAAAACAGCGGTGTACTGAAATTTACCAGCAGCAACGGCGACTCGGAAAATATTATTATCCGCAATCTGACAATCCAGGGCGCGGGTGCCTACGACGTTGACGGCGATGACGCGCTGTTGTTCCAAGGTGTCGACCGAGTGTGGGTAGACCATTGTGACATTGGCGACGGCGTTGACAGCAGCCTTGACTGCAATCACGAGAGTGACCACGTCTGTATCTCGTGGTGCCATTTCCAGTACAAGATTCCGCCGATGGGTGGCGGTAGCGGTGGCGCCGACGACCATCGTTTTTGCAACACTTGGGGCTCAAGCGACACCGACACCTCGAGTCACGGCCATCTCAACACAACGTTTGCCAACTGCTGGTGGGACGAAGGTTGCATGGAGCGTTGCCCCCGCGTGCGCTTCGGTAAAGTCCATATTCTCAACTGTTACTACACCAACGTCGGCAACCATTACAGCATCGGGTATGGCTACATGGCCAACATATATGCCGAGAATTGCTGGTTTGCCAACGGCGTGACAGTCGACAAAGACTACACTACCCCCAAGAAGGGTTTCAGCGAGTATAACCTCCAGATTGTCAACAGCCACAATAGCCCCGACAAGCATGAGCGAGTTGGCGACATCGACTATTTCACGCCGAGCGACTACTATCAATACCCCGTCTATTCGACCGAGTTAGTCCCCGAGATAGTCAGCAACCCGGCAACCGGCGCCGGTCCCAATTTGATGGTAGAAGTTGGCAAAGGTGTGACCGGATATGCCAACGCCGATGTCTCAGGCGTCAATCGCGTTTCCTCCAACGCCCATGTCGTCGCCACAACCTACTACACCCCTGCCGGCATCGCCATCGACCGCCCGCAATCAGGACTCACAATCGCCGTTGAGCGTCTCAGCGACGGCTCAACCCGTTCAATCAAACTCGTCCGCCCCTAAACACATATTACTCATCTATATATGTTGAAGTTCCTGCCGGATGGCGGGAACTTCTTTCTTTTCATCATTCGGGCACTCGCCCTCTATACAATCAAAATACAACAGGCGCTACTACTCGGGGAGCGAGGAGTAGACTGAGCCGGCGAGGGGGCGGCCGTTGTAGGTCATGGACATTGTCTGGCCGTAGGCTCCGGCGCTGCGAATTGCGATAAGGTCGCCGCGGCGCGCTTCGGCCAGACTGACGTCATTGCCAAAACTATCGGAAGTCTCGCAGATTGGCCCGACAACTTCATATTGCCGCGCCGGCCCGTAACTGGACAGATTCTGAATCTTGTGGTGCGCCTGATAGAAGGCCGGACGGATGAGGTCGCCAAATCCGGCATCCACGATGGCAAAAGTCTTGTTGACACCTTTTTTCACATACAGAACGCGGCAAATCAATGAACCACACTCGGCAACAATCGAGCGTCCGAGTTCAAAGTGAATCGTGCGGTCGGCGTCGAGTTTGAGATAATTCTTGAACAAGTCAAAATATTCGCTGAAGTCAGCGATGGGGTTTGCGTCGGGGTCGTCATAATCTACGCCGAGTCCGCCGCCAACGTTAATCGACCGGAACCGGATTCCTCGACGTTCATAGTCTTTGACCATGCTGTTGACGCGATAACACAACAGCACAAACGGTTCGCCTATGGTAATCTGTGACCCGATGTGAAAATGCAACCCGGCAAGGTCTATCCAGGGCGAGGCAACAGCGCGGTCGACTATCGGCGAGAGAAGCCGGTGGTCGATACCAAATTTGTTTTCGTCCAATCCGGTGGTTATATAATGGTGGGTATGGGCATCGATGTCAGGATTGACGCGTAGGGCGACGGTTGCCACTTTGCCCATGCGCTCGGCAATCTCCATAATCACCTCGAGTTCGGGTTCACTCTCGACGTTGAACATCCCGATGCCGACGTCAAGCCCCATTTCAATCTCGGCATCGGTCTTACCAACGCCGGCAAACATTATATCCTCGGCCTTGAATCCG
>JAFLTK010000132.1 GCA_022511505.1 Muribaculaceae bacterium | reverse complement strand
TAACGAGGCAAATCCAACGACTCCATCATTTCAATCATTTTCTCGGAATACAATCGAGAGTATTGGTCGCCGTGGACGGTTTCAAATTTTTCGGCTTTCGGCAGACGATCGGGGAAATATGATTTGTCTCCATTCGGGAACTCAAGATACTTACGCCCGTTTTCAGCGTCGGTCTTAGCATAGTTTTCCTTGATGAAAGTGCGTGTGCGACGCACGAGGAAAAGTTTCATAAGTTCATTCCAATCCTCGACGCAATCGCTTTTGGCGAAAGCGGCAACCGAGCGGATGAAAATTTCGTTGTGTGTCTGCAAGAACTCGCGCTCGCCGCCTAGCTGACGGATATACGCTTCGGGCCGTATGCCAAGGTCGCGGTCATCGGGGATAAAGAGGCGAAGTTGATTGACGAGGTCTGAGAAATCCTTATTATAGGGCGTGGCAGTAAGCAGTAGAACGTTGCTGTCCTGGTGGTCGATAAGGGCCTTGATGTTTCGATACCGAGTACCTTTTGCTCCGTTACGCAAGTTGTGACTTTCGTCAATGATGATAAGGCGGTAGTAACGGGCGTTGTCAACATCGATAGGCTTGGCCATGGAAATGATATCGACTTTCAAGTCATATTTCTTGGCATACTTCTGCCACATCTCCTGCAGATTTGCCGGGCAGATAACAAGCGTGCTGCTTGCGTAGGTTGTTTCATATATCTTGGCGATTGCACAGGCGGTGATGGTTTTACCGAGACCGACGACATCGCCTATCATAGCACCTCCGCGCTTGTCGTTGCGCAGGTGGCGTGAGGCAATTTTGACGGCAGTTTGCTGAAAGTCAAATAGTTCTCGACGAAATTCGGGAGTGAGATCAAATTCGGCCATCCCGTTACGCGCATCTTCACTGAGATGATAGGCAGCCTTGAGATAGATATAATAAGGAGGTATGACTTTCTGCCCGGCCCATGACTCATCAAGGACTCTGATAAGCTCTTGGGTGATGTCAATGCTGCATTTATCGTCCCAACGGTCGCAGAACCAGTTGGCGAGTTTGCCGGATTGGTCGCAGTCGGCAAATTCGGCGTTTAACTCGCCGTTCCCTCTCAGCCCGGAGTAGGTTAGGTTGCTGCTCCCCATAAGAGCCATTATTTTGTTGAAATTGTCATCGGGACGATAGGCAAGATAGAGCTTGGCGTGAAGCGGCTCGCGGAGATAGAGTTTTACAGTAACCTTGCCATCCTTCAATTGCTGTGAAAGACGGCGGATCGTGATTTCCTGTTGTTTGGTAGGTTTTCCGATTTGAAGCTGACGGCGGAACTCACGAGCAATTTTGATTTTCTGTGAACTGACATCGATGCTGTCAATTAGTCCACCATCTTGTGTATAGATGCTTCTAATCAACTCGTCAGGAGTCTGGTGCATACCGATTAGTAATCGACAAACGCGATGAACCGATGTGTTAAACGCATCTTCTTCAATGAAATCGCCCGGGAGAGTGTCAATTTGGTCGATAATTAAATCCCACCCGCGCAGGTTGAAATATCCAACGCAGAAGTCAACTCGTTTGACGCCGGTGTTGGTGATTATGTCTTGAAGACCTTGGGTGAATTTGAGGTCTATATTGTCGAAAATTCGAGCCATCGGCTGATGCAGCGCCGCGGGCTCTGACGGCAGTTCTAAAGTGTTAATAATAAGTTTGATAATAAAAGAAAAGCGAGGAGCCACGACTGCTCATTCCGCCATTCGAAGCCTACCACAGCTCTTACAACTGAATGAGCAATGGTAGAACCCCGCAAAGTAAGAATATGTAAAGACGCGCTCTAAGCTCTCGCTCAGATAACGGAATACATAAACGTACCCAACGGTCGCTAACATTGCTTCACTCTTGGTTGTAAATTCAAAGGTGGTAGTTTCGAATGGCCAAGAAATAAAGCGAGTTATCGCCTTTCATTATGTAAATGAACCGCCCAACACCCGGCTTTGTTTCTCCTCTGAGAAGCCACGCATTGCGGAGTTCATCGGCAAAGTTACAAAAATAGATAATATAACAAATTATTTACACATAAAAAATTACTGACAGTCGCTTGTAAATAAATCGAGAATGTTTTGTAT
Source organism: Muribaculaceae bacterium (assembly GCA_022511505.1). Lineage (GTDB taxonomy): Bacteria > Bacteroidota > Bacteroidia > Bacteroidales > Muribaculaceae > HGM05190. The sequence goes on along the minus strand of JAFLTK010000132.1, from coordinate 1,780 downwards.
ATTTGTATGATGAATTGATAGAGTGGATTTTATGAAACGAATAAAGGTTACTTTGCTTGGCCGGATAGGAATCGGTATTGCGCTCGGTATTTTGGTAGGGCTTGTGGTCCCGCTTTGGGGCGCACGGCTCATGGCGACTTTTAATGCTATTTTCGGCTCGTTTCTGGGCTTTCTTATACCGCTGATTATAATCGGTTTTGTGACACCTGCTATTGCTTCAATCGGAGTCAAGGCGGGGCGATTGCTCGTAGCAACGGCAGTGTTGGCCTACGTGGCGACCGTTTTTGCCGGGCTGCTTTCCTATTTCACGGGTGTGGCGACTTTCCCGTGGCTAATCTCGGGGACCGAGGGAGCGGCGAGTGTCGAGAGCGCGGCGCCGGCTATCGAGCCGTTTTTCAACCTTGATATTCCGTCAGTTATACCTGTGATGTCGGCGCTGGTACTGTCGTTTATGATGGGACTCGGGATTGCTTATTCGGGCGCAAAGGTGTTGCGCGAGGGCTTTGATGAGTTTCGTGAGATTGTGATGAAAACGATTCGCGCCATTGTGTTGCCGCTGTTGCCTGTTTATATCTTTGGCATCTTTATGAACATGACCTATACAGGCGAGGTGTTGAGCGTTGTGTTGACTTTCGGTAAAATTATAGGGGTAATCTTTGTGTTACACGTTTTTATCCTCGTGTTGCAATACTGCATAGCGGGGGCGGTGTCGGGGCGCAATCCGTTCAGGATGCTACGCACGATGATGCCGGCCTATTTCACTGCACTTGGCACGCAATCGAGTGCCGCCACAATCCCGGTCACGCTTGAGCGCACAATCAAAATGGGTGTCAGCGAGGAGGTTGCCGGTTTCGTTGTTCCGCTCTGTGCAACTATCCACATGAGTGGCAGCACGTTGAAAATTGTGGCTTGTGCGCTCGCGCTGATGATTATGCACAATATCCCTTACGACTTCGGCCAGTTCATCTATTTTATCTCGATGCTTGGCATAACAATAATCGCCGCGCCGGGCATACCGGGCGGAGCGATTATGGCGAGTCTGGGGTTGCTGACATCTATACTCGGGTTCAACGAGCAAGACACGGCGTTGATGATTGCGCTTTATATCGCGATGGATAGTTTCGGGACGGCTTGCAACGTGACCGGCGACGGTGCGCTTGCAACCATCATCGACCGGTTCTTTGGTCGCAAGGCCGTCAAAACGGCTGATTGACTGTTACAGTCTCTTGATTGCCAATTTGCTGAATTTCGGTCACGCAGTTTTGGCACTGCATGCGGCACAGTTGATTGTAGTCACCGCGTTTCATCATCTTGCGAACGGCCTTAACGGGGATAGTCTCGCCTGTAGGGGCCTTGGCATCGACAACGCGACCGCGGTTGTTGACAGTCAGTTGAACGCCATTGTCGAGGGCAACGTTGTAGGTGCCGTCGGCAAATGCCTTTGTCACTGACGAGATGCCATTGTCGGGGAAGGCTGCCGATATAAATCGACGAGTTGTAGCAGGGAGTGACGTTGTTTCAACCGACCCTGAAACTACCGGCCCCGGACCCATGGGAATAATCATATCGGTCGACTGTGCAAAAATCGGCGTTGCAACCGATAGAAGCAGTGCGGCCACGAGTGCTTTTGTTTTCATAGTTTTTATATGTTGTAATTGTTATTGATATATGAACAAACCGGCCGACGAAAAGTTTTATCGTCGGCCGGCATGAAATGAGAAAAGTTGTTTTTAGATGATGGGGATGTTACTTTTCGGGTTTGAAATAGTAGCGAGCGTCA
>JAFLTK010000131.1 GCA_022511505.1 Muribaculaceae bacterium | reverse complement strand
GCGACTATGCCCTGTTCCAACTGGCCATGATGAAAGGATTCCAGCGCAACTACACCGGCAAGATAGACGACCTCGACCTGCTGATGCAGTCGTTCCCAACGTCGGGCTTCATCCCCGCGGCGTTGCTCGAAAAGGGCGACACCTACGTAGCCCTGAACAACAGCAACGGCGCCATCGCCATCTATAACACGTTGATTGACACCTATCCCGGCACGTCACAGGGTCGCAACGGCATGCTTCGCCTCGCCATCACCCAACTCAACATCGGTCGCCGACAGGACGCCATCGCGACCTACCGCCGTGTCATCAAGACCTACCCGTCGAGCGAGGAAGCGCGCCTGGCCGCCGACGACCTAAAGCGCATCGCCGCCACCGACGGCACTCTGGACCAACTCGATGCCTTCTTGCGCAGCGTCGAGGGTGCACCGTCGCTCGAAGCCGCCGAGGTCGACGAGTTGACGTTCCGCGCCGCCGAGGCCGACTATATCAACGCCGGCAAAACAGCCCGTCTCGACGAGTATCTGACACGCTTCCCCAACGGCAGTTATGCCTCGGTTGCGATGTATTATATCGTGGAAGACGCTTGGAACGCCGGTGACAACAACCGTGCCATCACCCTGGCCGACAAGTTGTTGCAGACCTACCCCGACACCGACGCCGCCGAGGATGTCATGATTATCAAGGCCGAGGCCCAAAGTGCCATAGGCAAGAAAGCCGGTGCGCTCAAGACGTGGCAGGCGCTCGAGGAACGCGCCTCGGGAGCCTCGGTGCTTCAAGCCGCTCGCATGGGCATCGTGCGCACCGCCACGGCGACCGGCAACAACGACCTGGCGCTTGCAACCGCCGACAAATTGCTGTCGACAACCGCCGGCACGCCCGAGATTGTGACCGAGGTCAAGTATTATCGCGGTCTGGCGTTGAAAAATATGCGCGACTATGACCGCGCCGACAAGCAGTGGCTTGAAATCGCCACGATGACCGATGACCCGTTTGGCGCACAGGCCGCCTACGAGTCGGCTCAGACCCTCTTTGACCGCGGCAAGACGTCGGCCGCCAAAACACGCATCGACGCCTTTATCAACGCCAATCCACCCCACGCCTACTGGCTTGCCCGCGGTTTCATCCTCTACAGCGACATCCTGCGCGCCCAAGGCAACACCTTTGAGGCCGACGAGTATCTGAAGAGCCTGCGCACCAACTATCCCGGCTCGGAGAATGACATTTTCACCCTTATCAATCAAAGACTCAAATGAGACGATATATAACCATTCTTGCACTGGCGGCGGCCGCGCTCGGCGTCAAGGCCCAGGACCTGCACAAAGAGATTGAGATAGACCGCGACATCGACCCGGTCGAGACCGCCGTTGCCAAGCCCGGTATCCTGCCGACGCTGTCGTTGCCGGCGTTGCGCCAGGTTGTGCTCAACCCGATCGAGATGAGTCAGCCCGTAGGCGTCATTCCGGCCATTTCGTTCCTCGAACCCTCGGCCTACGCCGACTCGCTCTATGTGTCGCCCTACCGCGGATATATTGCCGGCGGCATATCGCCAACCCCGTTCTCGGGGACGCTCGCGGCCGGGTATCGCATTCTGGACACCGACCGCGTCAGGCTCAGCGCCTGGTTGCAGTTCAACTCGGCCAACTACAAGAAGCAACTGCCGTGGAGCGACTACTCGCGCTATTGGCGCCAAAACACCGGCTCGGCCGGCATCGACTTCCGCTGGGCCGTCGGTGAGCGTTCGATGTTTAAAACCGCCGTCGACTATACCTACGACCGCTATCTGACCATCTACAACCAGCCGGCCTATATCTTTGTCGACGAGAACGCTACCGACATCGACCGCCGTTATTATCAGACGATTAACCTGGTGAACGTTGCGCTCGACTGGACCTCGGGAGTCGACGCGCTCGACTACAACGTCAGCCTCGGTTTCAACCACACCGGCGCGGGCGAAGATGGCCCTAAAACGCCGCTGTTCTATCTTGTCGAGGACTTCATGAGCCGTCCCATCCGCCAAAACACATTCAACATAGCCGCCGGCGCCACGTTGCCCCTGGCCGAGAAATCGTTTGTGGGCCTCGACCTTGGCCTCGACCTTATCCGCACCTCGCGCTACACCTCGCTTGCGATATCTGACAACGTCGTGGCGCCCGTTGTGCTGACACCATGGGACGGCGACACCCGCGGCCTGTTCACCATCACTCCGCGCTATAAATACACCGGCAAGTCGTTCACCGCCAACATCGGCGCCCGCATCCAGTTCAGCCACAACTCGGGCAACACATTCAACCTGACACCCGACGTCACCCTCGGCTGGACCCCGATGGCGCTTTTTGCAATGGAGGCGCGGTTTAACGGCGGCGTGGAGACCAACACGCTCAAGGAACTGTATGGCGTCACGCCGTTTTTCAATCCGGCCGTTGGCTATCAATTCTCGCGCGTGCCGCTCGACGCTGATGTCAAGGCTCTTATCGGGCCGTTCCACGGTGCCTATCTCCAGTTGCGCGGCGGCTACTCGACCGCGCGCCGCTGGCTGATGCCCTACACCGGCGAGACCGGCGACTACTCGAGCGCGGCCCTGTTCCTGCCGACCAACATCGAGGGGTGGCGATATGGTGCCGAGATAGGCTATAACTGGCGCGAAAAGGTTATCGCGGCTGTCAACTACACCGGCGTTCCCGGCAACGATAGCCCCAACCGCGGCTACTATCGCTGGCGTGACCGTGCACGCCACGAACTCGGCGTCAACCTCAGTGTCAAGCCTGTCGACCGGCTCACGTTCAGCGCCTCCTATACCCTGCGTGCCGGCCGTCGCATCATCGACCCCTATCTATATATCAATCCCGTCGATGAGTCGACCGTCTTGGCCTACCGAAGCCACCGACTCCACAACATCTCTGACCTCAACCTCGGCGTCACCTATACCCTGAGCGACCCCTTGAGCCTGTTCCTCAGAGGCGAGAACCTGCTCAACCACAACACCACCGACATCGCGCTGCGCCCCATGCCCGGCATTGCCGTTTATGTCGGTGCCTCCTATCAATTCTAAATTATAATGAGTGATTTGGTTCATGATGCCTGGGACCATGACCACCTTTGGCATCCTTACACGTCTACAATCAATCCGTTACCAACCTATAAGGTCGACAGCGCGAGCGGCGTGACGCTCACGCTTGCCGACGGTCGCCGCCTCATTGATGGAATGTCGTCGTGGTGGTGCACAATCCACGGCTACAACAACCCGCGCCTCAACGAAGCCGCCGCCCGGCAGATGTCGCGAATGAGTCACGTCATGTTTGGCGGACTGACCCACGAGCCTGCCATTGAACTCGGCAAACTGCTGCTTGAGATGGCGCCGCCGTCGATGAACAACATTTTTTATGCCGACAGCGGCTCGGTGGCCGTCGAGGTGGCGATGAAAATGGCCGTACAGGCTGCCATCAGCCGCTCAGGCGACCACGGCAAGACCAACTTTGCGACCATCCGCTCGGGATATCACGGCGACACATGGAACGCGATGAGCGTCTGCGACCCCGTCACGGGCATGCACGGTGCCTTTGGCTCGGCATTGCCAGTCAGGTTTTTCGTGCCACAGCCCCGCAGCCGTTTTGACGGCGAGTGGGACCCGGCCGACCTCGACCCGCTTGCCGACCTGCTCGAAAAGAAATCGGCCGAAATCGCCGCCGTTATCCTCGAGCCTATCGTCCAAGGCGCCGGTGGCATGTGGTTCTACCATCCCGAGTATCTGCGCGGCGCGCGCCGACTGTGTGACCGCTACGGCGTCTATCTGATTTTTGACGAAATCGCGACCGGGTTCTGGCGCACCGGCAAGCGGTTTGCTTGGGAGCATGCCGGCGTGGAGCCCGATATAATGTGTATCGGCA
>JAFLTK010000130.1 GCA_022511505.1 Muribaculaceae bacterium | reverse complement strand
CAATGCAGGTGCCATTGCAAATCATCTTCGTGTGGTTTCAAACGGCCAAGTTTGATTTAGGAAGACAATTTAAATAACACCTTTTCGTAAAAATTCAGTTTCAGATACGGTTCGCTCCCGAACCGTGGCAGTCAGTGACGACCGTCTTAAAATCTGTTGCAAATGTAATCAAAAAATTTAAATACAAATCCAATTCCTGTAAAATTTTCAAAAATTATACAACCATAGACGCGCCATTGACTCGAAAATGTCAGAGACACCATACTCGTGACGAGGAACCGGTTCCTCAGTCCAAGCAGAGCCAAAATGTAAGTGTGCCTCAAGACATGGCTATCCTTTTATGCGGGAAGGAGGGCGCGCATTTGGGTAGCGAGTTCGGCGGCGGCTTTAGCGGCGGCCTCAGCGAAGTCGGTTCCGCTCGAGGCAAAGATAATGCCTCTCGATGAGTTGACAAGCAGACCGCAATCGTCAATCATGCCATAGCGGGCTACTTCCTCAAGACTTCCGCCCTGAGCGCCAACGCCGGGAACGAGCAGGAAACTGCGCGGAGCCACACGCCTGATTTCCTCAAACATTTTGCCGCGTGTCGCTCCGACGACAAACATCATTTCGTCCTCCGTCGCCCACGTCTCGGCCGTAGTAATAACTTTTTCAAAAAGTCGGGTTCCCTCGCGGTCTTCAAACAACTGGAAGTCGGCACTACCGGGATTGGATGTTAAAGCAAGCAATATCACCCATTTGCCCTCATAACCAAGGAAAGGCGTCACGCTGTCGCGGCCCATATAGGGCGCCACGGTTATGGCGTCAACATCAAGGTGCTCGAAGAACGAGCGAGCATAGAGCGCCGAGGTGTTGCCGATGTCGCCGCGCTTGGCATCAGCGATAATAAACTGGTCAGGGTAATTGGTTTTGATGTAGTTGATAGTCTTTTCGAGCGTTACCCAACCAGCGGCGCCGGTCGCTTCATAAAAGGCGATATTGGGCTTGTAGGCTACGCAATAGGGAGCGGTGGCGTCGATGATGGCTTTGTTGAACTCAAAGACGGGGTCCTCCATCACCATGAGATGACGCGGTATTTTATTGATGTCGCTGTCAAGTCCTACACACAGAAACGAACCCTTGGCTCGTATATTGTCAACTAATTGCTTGCGTTTCATATTATATATATGTGTTAAAGTTCTGATTCTTTAAGTTTCTCGGCATTTTCGGCGATGATAAGGTGGTCAATGACATCCTGAATGTCACCGTCGACAAAGGCAGCGAGATTATAGATTGTATAATTAATGCGATGGTCAGTAATGCGACCTTGAGGATAATTGTAGGTGCGGATTTTAGCCGAACGGTCACCTGTCGATACCATTGTCTTGCGACGCGAGGCGATGTCGTCAAGATACTTCTGATGTTCCTTGTCGTAGATGAACGTGCGCAAGCGGCTGAGGGCACGCTCTTTGTTCTTTGGCTGGTCACGGGTTTCGGTACACTCGATAAGAATTTCTTCGACAACGCCGGTGTTGGGGTTGCGCCAGGGATAACGCAATCTGACGCCCGACTCGACTTTGTTGACATTCTGTCCGCCGGCGCCGCCACTGCGGAAGGTGTCCCATTTTATCTCACCTTCGTTTATCTCGACATCAAAGGCGTCGGCCTCGGGAAGAACGGCCACGGTAGCAGCCGAGGTGTGGACTCGTCCCTGTGTCTCGGTGGCAGGCACTCGCTGAACGCGATGGACGCCGCTTTCATATTTCAGCGTACCATATACACCCTCGCCCGACACTGCCATCACCACCTCTTTGAAACCGCCGGCGGCTCCCTCGCTCGACCCTGTGACAGCTACGCTCCAGCCGCGCGACTCGCAATATTTGCAATACATCTTAAATAGGTCGCCGGCAAAGATGGCAGCCTCGTCGCCGCCGGTTCCACCACGAATCTCGACAATAGCATTCTTGGCATCCTCGGGGTCGGCAGGGATGAGAAGCAGTTTTATCTCCTCCTCCATCTCGGGAAGCTGACGCGTTGCCTCGTCAAGTTCTTCACGGGCCATCGCTCGCATCTCCTCGTCGGTTTCATCGGCAAGGAGTGTCTTGGCCTCGTCGATATTGTCAAGCAGATTGCGGTAGCGGCGCGTTGCCTTGACGAGTTTTTCCAGGTCTTTATACTCTTTGGTCAACTTGACATAACGTTTCATATCGGCAATGACCGAGGGGTCGGTTATAAGCGTCGACACCTCCTCAAAGCGCGATTCAATGCCGTCAAGACGACTCAGCAGATTATTGGTTGACATATCTTTTTCAGAAATTTTTCACAAAGATACTACATTTAAAGAATTATTGCTAAATTTGCAATCCAAAATCCGTATATTAATTTTAACATAAGAAAATGAACGTTACAAGAGAAAATCTTGACGCCGTCAGTTTTCGACTGACAGTCTCGGTCACCGAGGCCGACTATAAAGAAAAAGTTGAGAAGGAACTTAAAAAGGTTGGCAAGACCATCACGCTCCCCGGTTTCCGCAAGGGTCATGTCCCCTTTTCCGAGCTCAAGCGCCGTTTCAACAACCAGGTTACCAGCGATGTAATCAATGACGAGGTATATAAAGCAGTCACTGAGTATCTGAAGGAAAACAACGTCAGTGTGCTTGGCGAACCCATCCCCGCCGGTGTTGTTGAGCTCGACCTCAAGAACAAGACCGACTATGACTTCACCTATGAGATTGCAACCGCTCCCGAGATTAATATCACTCTCGACAAGGATGTTCATTTCCCCTACTATACAATCGCCGTTGACGACACCATGGTAGCCGAGCAGGACGCCATGCTGACCAAGCGCTTTGGCGCTCAGGTTCCCGGCGAGGAATTCGAACCCGACGCTCTCGTCAAGGGCTCTATCATGGAACTCAACGAGGACGGTACCGTCAAGGAAGGCGAAGACGCTATCCAGGTTATCTCGGGCATCGTTGCTCCCATGTATTTCAAGTCTAAGGAAGAGGCCGATAAGTTTGTCGGCAAGAAAGTTGGCGACAAGGTTGTTTTCAACCCCGCTGCAACTTGTGACGGCGACCCCACCGAGATGTCGTCGATGCTCCAGATTGACAAAGATCAGGCCGCTAACGTGAAGAGCGACTTTGAAATGTCGATTTCAGAGATTATCGTTGTTCGTCCCGCCGAGCACAACCAGGAATTTTTTGACAACGTATTCGGCCCCGACAAGGTTCACAACGAAGAAGAATACACCGAGGCCCTCCGTCAAATCATAGCCCAGCAACTGCGCCCCAACAGCGAGAACATGTTCCGCAACTCGGTTCACACCAAATACACTACCGAGTTTGCCGACATGCAGCTGCCCGTCGAGACATTGAAGAAATGGCTCGTTCGCCGCAACGACGGTATCACCGAGGAAAACGTAGACGAGCAGATGGAAAAGATGCTCCCCGACCTCCGTTGGCAACTCGTCAAGGAGCGCCTTGCCGAACTGACCGGTATCAAAATCGAAGAAGAGGATATCAAGAACTATGCCCGCGCAATGGCTGCCCAGCAATTTGCCCAGTATGGCATGACCAACATGGGCGACGACATCATCGACCGCTATGCCCAGAATCTGCTCGAAGACAAGAACTATCGCCAGCAAATCATTGGCGGCGTTGGTGACAACAAACTCTTTGATGCCATCAAGGAGCACGTCACTATCGACAGCAAACTCGTTTCGCTCGACGAGTTCAAAGACCTCGCCAAGCAGGCTCAGATTCTTGCCGAAGAATAATATACACAGACAGTAAAAGTGTCGCCGGCCGGCGACGTGACTTTCTGACCAACAATTGCTCTCTACTGCCGTTTTTGTCAAGTATAAGCGACAGTAGAGAGTTATTTTTGTGCTAAAACTAAAAAAATC
>JAFLTK010000129.1 GCA_022511505.1 Muribaculaceae bacterium | reverse complement strand
TACTCTTTATCGAGACATCCCTTTCACCGGCAAAGGAGCCTAAACTGACGCTCATCGGCAGCCTTGGCGACGTAATGAAAGAGTCGGCCGTCATTGCGCGTCAATACATTCTCGAGCATGCCGAGGAGATGGGCATCGACCGCGCGAAAATTGATTCCCAAGCAGTTCACATCCACGTTCCCGAGGGCGCTACACCCAAGGACGGCCCGTCGGCCGGTATAACGATGCTGACCTCAATGGTGTCGGCCTATACCGGGCGCCCCGTCAAGCCCGGGATTGCGATGACCGGCGAGATGACTCTGCGCGGCAAGGTGTTACCCGTTGGCGGTATCAAGGAGAAACTGCTGGCCGCACGTCGTGCCGGACGCAAGACCATTATCCTATCGGCCGAGAACCGCAAGGATGTCGAGGAGATAAAGAAAGAGTACCTCGACGATTTGACGATTAAATTTGTCGACAAGGCCGGCGAAGTTATCGCGGCAGCGTTGATGGATTAATTGTTCAACACTCGCCAAGCGAGTGTTGAAGTTTAGAGTTTAAAGTTTATGGTTTAGTTAGAAATAAACTAAAAAATAAGTAATTTTGCAACGAAAAGTTGCGACACCAAATATTCAGGAATGATAGCAGTAAACAACTTAGGTATACAGTTTGGCAAGAGAGTTCTTTTTCAGGATGTTAACCTGAAATTTACTCCCGGCAATTGTTATGGCATTATCGGTGCCAACGGTGCCGGGAAATCGACCTTGATGAGAATTTTGAGCAACCAACTCTCCCCCACCCACGGGACTGTTACTCAGGGTCCGGAGGAGCGAATGAGTGTGCTCGAGCAGGACCACTTCAAATTTGACGATTTCACTGTCTTGGACACGGTGCTTCAAGGTCACACCGTCCTATGGGACATCATGCGCGAGAAAGAAGCCCTCTATGCCAAGGAGGATTTCACCGACGAGGATGGCATACGCGCCAGCGAGCTCGAAGAACGCTTTGCCGAGCTCGACGGTTGGAACGCTGAGAGCGACGCGGCCGCCTTGCTAAGCGGCCTCGGCATCAAGGAGGAGCGTCACTACATGCTGATGAAAGACATGAGCGGTAACGAGAAAGTGCGCGTGCTTCTGGCAAAAGCCCTTTTCGGCAATCCCGACAACCTGCTTCTCGACGAGCCAACCAATGACCTCGACCTTGACACGGTTGCATGGTTGGAGGACTATCTGTCAAAGTTTGAGAACACCGTGCTTGTTGTTTCCCACGACCGTCATTTCCTTGATGCCGTCTGTACCCACACTCTCGACATTGACTATAATAAGGTGTCGCTTTTTGCCGGCAACTACAGTTTCTGGTATGAGTCGAGCCAACTTGCCTTGCGCCAGCAACAGCAGGCCAACAAGAAAGCCGAGGAGAAGCGCAAGGAGTTGCTCGAGTTTATCCAGCGCTTTAGCGCCAACGTCGCCAAGTCCAAGCAGACGACCTCGCGCAAGAAGATGCTTGAGAAACTTAATGTCGAGGAAATTCAGCCGTCGTCGCGCCGCTATCCCGGCATCATTTTCACCCCGTCGCGTGAGCCGGGCAACAAGATATTGGAAGTCAAGGGTTTGACAGCCTCGATTGACGGCCAAGTGCTGTTCAAGGATGTTAATTTCCAGATTGAGAAAGATGACAAGGTTGCTTTCTTAAGCCGTGACCCGCGAGCGATGACCGCGCTGTTTGAAATCATCACCGGCAACCGAAAGGCCGACGAGGGAACGTATGACTGGGGTCAGACCATCACAACGGCTTACCTGCCACTCGACAACTCGTCGTTTTTTAATACAGACCTCAATCTTGTCGACTGGCTGTGCCAGTTCAGCAACGACAGTAGCGAGATATATCTGAAAGGATTCTTGGGCAAAATGCTATTCTCGGGCGAGGAGGTACTGAAAAAGGCATCGGTGCTCTCGGGAGGCGAGAAAATGCGTTGTATGATTGCGCGAATGATGTTGCGCGACGCCAACACGATGGTTCTCGACTCGCCGACCAACCACCTCGACCTCGAGTCGATTCAGGCGTTCAACAACACGTTGCGCAACTTCAAGGGCAACCTGTTGCTGTCGTCCCATGACCACGAGTTTATCCAGACCGTCTGCAACCGCATTATCGAACTGACCCCCGGTGGCATCATCGACAAGATGATGGACTATGACGACTATATCACCGATGAGAAGGTTCTCGCCGCACGCGAGCGCCTGTATGCAACAAAATAAATGTAACCGACTATGGTAAAGCATATTGTAACATTCAAACTGAGCGGCACCGCCGATGAACGTCGCGCTGTTGCCACTCGATTCAAGGAGGCCTTGATGGCTCTCCCCGCCGTTATCGACTGCTTGCAGTCGATGGAGGTTGGTCTCAACGAGAACCCGGCCGAGGACTGGGACGTTGTGTTGACAGCCGTTGTCCCGACGATGGCCGACGTTGACGTTTACGCCCGCCACCCGGCCCATGTTGCCGCTGCCGGATTGCTGGCCGGCCACAAGGAAGCACGCGCGTGTGTTGATTACGAGTTCTGAAAATGAAACGACGGGCGATAGGTATTTTGATGGCGTTGCTACTGGCGGCGCTGAGTGTCGGAGCATTAGCCGCCGGCAAGCAGCGTGTCGCGCCTTCGTTTGCCTGGAAAACCATCGCCCCGCTTGGCCTTCACAAGCCCGCGACCATCGACACGCTACTCTACAATTACTATCAGTTCTCGGTACCGTCTGAGGTCTCCGAGGCCTACGCAACCACCGGCAACCTCGGCGCCGAGGGGCTGAATATGATTTTCTTTGACCGCAAGCCTTACAGCCAATTTTTCTTTAACGACGGGCTCAGGGCCTGGTTACCGTCACAGGATACCCACAAATTTTACAACACGCGCATCCCGATGACGCTGCTGAGTTACAACACCGGCGGCGGTAAGGATAACGTGCAAGACCGCTTGAAAGGCGAGTTCTCAGGCAACGTCAACAAGCGATTGCAGATTGGTGTAAACTTTGATTACCTTTACTCAAAGGGTAGTTATAACAATCAGGCTGTCAAAGACTTGATTTGGGGCGGAAGCGTCTCCTACATTGGCGAACGCTGGCAATTGCAGGCGTTCTACAACCACTGGAACATGCTCAACAAGGAGAACGGCGGTATCACCGACGACCTTTATATCACCGACCCGGCACAATTGCAAGGCGGCCAGACGAGCATTGACGCCAAAACTATCCCGACGCGACTTAGCGGCGCCCACACTCGTCTCGTGGGCGGAGAGTTCTACATGAACAACCGCTACAACATGGGCTTCACGCGCCACGAGTTGACGCCCGACTCGGCGACTATCTCGACCTTTGTGCCGGTGTCGAGCATCATTTGGACGCTTAACTACCATGATGACAAGCATCTGTTCACCAACAGCAATGCGTCAGAGGCAGCGCAGTTCTGGGACTATAACTATCTGAACAACGGGTCGACGCGCGACCGAACGACCTATTGGTCGCTGTCAAATACCGTCGGCCTGTCGCTCCTCGAGGGCTTCAACAAATATGCCAAGGCCGGACTCGCAGCCTATGCAACCTACGAAATACGCCACTTCGGACAGACGCCCGACACAATACCTATCGCCGGCGCTGACCGTCCGGTCGGATTGTCTCCTTACCCCTTTGATACTCGCCTTGCGCCGACTGCCACACAAAATCTGCTCTGGGTCGGCGGCCAGTTGACAAAACAACAGGGGCGATTGCTGAACTATGAAGCAACGGCTCGCATAGGGCTGATTGGCGATGCCGCCGGAGAAATTGATGTCAACGGCCATGTCGACACCCATTTCAACGTCCTTGGCGACTCGCTGACTCTCGCCGCTTACGGCCATTTTGAAAACGTCTCGGCACCCTACT
>JAFLTK010000128.1 GCA_022511505.1 Muribaculaceae bacterium | reverse complement strand
GGTTGCCGGTTAGAACGATTTCGGTAATAATGACTGTCATGATAGCGCTTGCGATAGTGTTGACAATCAGAATGGTAGGAATAATGCTATTGCTGTCGATGCTTTCGCTGCCCCCAATGATTGCCGAGATATTTGCGGCGCGATTCAAGACAATCATGACGAGCGCAGTCGCCGTGTCGGCAGCAACATGTGCCGGGGGCATCATTGCCTCGGCCTATATCAACGTGCCGTGCTCGGCTGTGATTGTCATCTTGCAGGTAGTTGTCTATGGATTGTCACGCGTCGCGGCCGGTGTGATTGCCCGACACAATAAAAAGCGCCTCGCCGACGTTTAAAATATAGAATGAAACACCTGCTGCGTTTTCCCGGCTTATTGCTGATTGTCGCGACCATCTTGGTAGCGGCCATCGGTGTGTCGTCGTGTTCGACCAAAAAGAACACGGCCGCGGCGCGACGTTATCAGGCGTTCATCACTCGCTATAACGTCTACTATAACGGCGACTCCCATTTCAAGGAGACGCTGAAGGATATGGAGCAAAACTATGAGGACGACTTCTCCCAGCGTCTTTTCATGCACCCCGCCGAGGCTTATTCCCATCCCAAATCGCCCCAGCCGAGCGGCTCTTTTGACCGCTCGATAGAGAAAGCCCAGAAAGCCATACAGTTGCACTCTATCAAGAAACGTCCGGCACGCAAGCAGGGCAAAGCGTCGACCCCCGAGTACAAGGAATGGCTAAAGCGCGGCGAGTATAACCCGTTTCTGCACAACGCGTGGTTGCTGATGGGGCGCAGTCAGTTCTACAAAGGCGATTTTGCCGGAGCCGCCGCCACGTTCTATTACGTGTCCAAGAATTTCACATGGCTGCCCGAGGTGGCGATGGAAGCTCGCCTGTGGCAAGCCCTGAGTTACTGTAGCCTCGACTGGCTCTATGAGGCCGAAAACCTGCTTGTGCCAATCAAGCAAGACCAGTTGACGTCGAGCCGATTGCAGCAACTTTATAACTTTACCTATGCCGACTATCTCGTGCGCTCGCGCAACAATGCCGCCGCCGCTCCCTACCTCGAGAAAGCCGCCGCCAAGGCGTCGGGCTCACAAAAAACGCGCTTATATTTCCTTTTAGGCCAGATACTTAACTATGACGGCGAGAGCGACGCCGCCTATAAAGCGTTTGCCAAGGCCGGGAGTACCCCGGCAGCGACCTATCGTGCCAAGTTCAACGCCCGCATCATGCAGAGCGAGGTGTTTCAGGGTGCCGACATCGAGCCCGAGGTCAAGTCCCTGCGTCGCATGACCCGCTATGACCGCAACAAGGAGTATCTCGACCAGATTTATCGCGCGATTGGTAACTTATATCTGTCGCGTCGTGACACAACCAACGCCATCGAGAACTACAAAACCGCTGTCGAGAAATCGACCCGCGGCGGCATCGATAAGGCACTCGTTCAGGTGACGCTCGGCAACCTGTATTTCGAACAGGGCCGATATGACCTTGCCCAGCCGTGTCTCTCGGAAGCCGTTCCTTTGCTTCCCGAAGATTTTCCCAACTATAAGGGCTTGAAACGTCGCAGCGATGTGCTCGACGAACTTGCCGTCTATTCCCAGAACGTGGTGCTTCAAGACTCCCTATTGAGGCTCTCGCAATTGTCGCCCGAGGAGCAACTCAAGGTGGTCGAAAAGATTATAGAGGAACTGAAAAAGAAAGAGAAAGAGGAGCGCGAAGCGGCCGAACGCGAGGAATTCCTGGCCCAGCAAGGAGCCAACGGGACCGGCCTCAATCAGCAAGGAAATGCCCCGTCGACGTTCACGCTGAACACCGATGACTCATGGTATTTCTACAACACATCTACCCGCAACGCCGGCAAAACCGAGTTCCAAAAGCGGTGGGGTAGTCGCCGACTTGAGGACGACTGGCGCCGACGCAACAAGGCGACGTTCAACCTTGACGAGTTCAACAGCAGCGACGGCGATAACGATGAAGAGGCCGACGATGGCGATGAAAACAGCCAGCCGACCGATTCTATCGACGCGACCGAGGCCCAGAAAGCCAATGACCCCCATTATCCGGAGTATTACCTCAAACAGATTCCCAAAACCGACGAGGAGCGTCAAACCGCCAACGATGTCATTCAGGAAGGCCTCTATAACATGGGCGTAATCCTCAAAGACAAACTCGACGACTTTAACGCTTCGCGCAACGAGTTTAACACCCTGCTGACCCGCTACCCCGACAATATCTATCGCCTTGACACATATTATAACCTCTACCTGCTCAATATGCGCGACAAAAAGCCGGCCGAGGCCGAGAAATGGCGACTGATGATTGTCAACGAGTTCCCCGAGTCAAAGCAAGGGCAGGCGATGGCCAATCCCGACTATCTCAACCAATTGCGACGTATGGAGCAGGAGCAAAACCGCCTCTATGAGCAGACCTATCAGGACTATCTCGACAATAACAACAAGGCCGTTCACCGCGCCTATAAGCACATCGCCGAGGAGTATCCGCTTTCGCCTGAAATTCCGCGATTTATGTTCCTTGACGCGCTCGCCTACGTCACCGAAAACGACTCAGAGAACTTCAATCGCGTGTTGCGCGAAATGCTCGAGAAATACCCGAGCACCGAGATGACACCGCTCGCATCCTCCTACCTCAAGGGGCTAAATGCCGGCCGCAAGTTGAACAGCGGTTCGTCAAACACCCGCTCGATGATTTGGGACATGCGCCTGACCAACGACTCGACCATGCTTGCCAACGGCCCCGAGGGCGAGCTGACATTTGAACATGACCCCAACTCGCCGCAATATCTCGTTATGGTGTTTGCGACTGACTCGATTGCGCCCAATATGCTTCTCTATGAAGTTGCTCGCCACAACTTCAACACTTTCACCGTTCGAGACTTTGACCTCGAGGTTATGACTTTTGGCCGCCTTGGTATGCTGATTATCAAGGGATTTGCCAACCTTGGCGAATTGGAGCATTACCGTCAGTTGCTCGAAACGTCGCCCGACTTTGTGATGCCGCCGGGAGTGCGCCCGGTTATGATTTCACAGCCAAATTTTGAGACTCTGTTGCGAAGCGGCCGCTCGTTTGACGACTATTTCAAGGCTATGGGCGACGAGATGATTGAGGAAGTTCATGAGGGCCAGTTGCCGCCCGACGAGTACCCGTCGGCCGCCGAAATGTTTGCCGAGCCGCCCGTTGATGAAGAACTCGCTATACCGACTGAGCAACTGGAGCAAGTCGTTGAGGAGCAGACCGAAGAAACCGAGGAGTCTGAGCAGTCGGAATCCCCTGAAGTTCAGGTTGTTTCTGATGATTCTAATGAATCGGCTGAATCTGATAACTCCGATAATTCCGAAGAATCTGAACGACCGGCCACCCCGGCCATTATCCCCGCGCCTGAAAAACCGACAACCCCCGTGTCCGAGCCGGTGAAGCCGACCCCGGTGCCTGAAAAACCCGCTCCGGAAAAGCCGTCAACCCCTGCTCCTGAGCCCGTGAAGCCGTCCCCGGCGCCAAAGCCTGTACCGGCACCCGAGATTCCGACCGGCTCGGAAGGCGACGATCCCCTCCTCGATTATTAAATCACGCTAAACCCCTGTCAATATGGCAACTACGATATTATGGGCCGACGATGAGATAGACCTCCTCAAGCCTCATGTGATGTTTCTAAAACAGAAAGGCTATGACCCGGTGACGGTCAACAATGGTCGCGACGCTATCGAATTGGTTGAGTCACAGCACTTTGACCTAATCATCCTCGACGAGAATATGCCCGGCTTAACAGGCCTCGAAACTCTACAACGCATCAAGCAGATTGCGCCCCACATTCCCGTCATCATGATAACAAAGAGCGAGGAGGAAAACATTATGGACCAGGCAGTTGGCAGCAAGATTGCCGACTATCTCATCAAGCCTGTCAAC
>JAFLTK010000236.1 GCA_022511505.1 Muribaculaceae bacterium | reverse complement strand
CAGTCTTGCCCTTACCGTATTTCTCAAAGATTTCTACTTTTTCTTCAGAATTCAAATGCATTCTTTCGGAGGTATTTAAGTGTTAATAAAAATTTAGCGCACAAAGGTAGGTATAATCCACCGATTTACAAAACTTTTTGCAAAGTTTTTTAACACATTTGGGATTAATCTTGACGAAACCTGAGCCGGCGCCGGCAAATTAATCCAGATTGGGTTTATCCTTGGCGGGATTGCGATAGTGGATTTTGTGCTCGATATATTCCTCGGTAGCAATCAAGGTGGGCTTGGGGAGTTTCTCATAGTAGCGCGAGATTTCGATTTGCTCGCGGTTCTCTGAAATCTCCTCGAGGTTGTCGTTCAGCGAGGCAAATTCTTGCAACTTCTTCTCCAAGTCGTGCTTCATCTCCGACGCGATTTGGTTGGCGCGCTTTGCGATGATGCACACTGTTTCATAGACGTTACCGGTGTCTTCTGACAGTTCAATCATGTCACGGGTGACGGTGTTGAGCGGAGCGTTTGTTTTCTTGTAGTCCATAGTGGAATTTTGTATGGTGTCCTGTTTTTTGAATATTATAATTAATGTGATGGAGGTTGCCGTCAATCCTTGACGTGACGGCTGGCAATTTTAAAAATGTTGTCGGCCTCTGAGCGATTGGGCCCGTCGGGATAGTTGTTAATAAACGAGTAATACTCGTCGATAACCTCGCGGAAACGATCGGCCTTTTTCTCCTCAATACTCTGGGAGGCCTCTTGATAGCGCGATTTGAGAATAAGCATCTCAAGGTCTTCCTTGTATTTGGAGTATGGATAGTTTTTGACGGCGTTTTGAGCAACGATGATTGCCGACTCATAGTTGTTGCCCATGTAGTTGCCAAGGTTATAGTACAACTGGGCATTCATCAACTCCTTGAGAGTCAACTTGTCCTGCATCTCAAAGATGGCATTTTGGGCGAGCGAAACTTTGTCGCTGCGCGGAAAGTAGTCAAGAAAGCCTTGCAGCTCCTCGATGGCCTTGACGGTGCCGGTCTGGTCCAACTGCGGGTCGGGCGAGTCCAGATAGTAGCCATATCCACAGTAGAAACGAGCCAACTCAGTGTATTTACCCTTGGGAAAACGGCTGTAATAGGAGCGGAAATAGGCACTCGCCGTCTGGTAATCCTTGTTCTCGTAATTGCTCAGGGCCAGCAGATAGAGAGCATCCTCGGCCTTCTCGTTGCCCTTGAAAATCGGCACAATATCCTCGAGCACAGTTGCCGCCTGGACATAGCGCTTGTCCTCGAATGCCCGCTTGGCAAACTCGAGCTTGTAGTTGCTGTCGGTACTCTTGAGCACACGCTGATATTCACCGCACGAACTCGCGATAAGTCCGCTCAGCAACACGATGACGAGGTGAGTTATCTTTAATCTCTTCATAATATCGCGCAAAGTTAATAACTTTTCGTCAAACAACCAACCCTGAACCCCCTTCTCTTATATTTTTTTTACAAATTCCACGGTCAGATGCTTTTCGTCTTCATTATTGCTTTTATTTCTTCTTGTGAAAGACCCATATCTCAATTTTTAAAAATAATTACTTTGTCGCGTTCAACATTTTTGTAGAACGGTAGAAAACTACGTTTCTGCCAACCTGCATAAGAATAAAGTCGTGGGTTGACAATCTCCCCCAGCGCCAAGCCTTCATCGGCTAAAGGCCACGCAAAAACGTCCCAAAGAGACAATGGAATCTTTTCTTCTCCGGGTATTAAAATTTGTAGATCCCAGTCAGAGTCAGGACGCGCCTCACCGCGTGCTCTCGAACCGTATAAAGCAATCTGAGATCCCTTAGGTAGGATTTGGCTTGCTTTTGCTTTAATTGTTTCGATTAACAGACTGTATTTTTCTTTTTCAGACATAAGACATACATATATTTTACATAAATAATTGAGGTCGGTTGTATTATCTATTTCCTCCTTGTTGATCGGTCAATGTCGTTGATGCAAAAATAGGTATTAAATTGGAATTTTACAAAAAAATAGAAACTAATTGTTAAAATGAGATACAACGATGGCGCTGTCTCGCGACAACGCCATCGTTGTATTAAACCAATCATTATCACATTATCTTCAATCTGTCTATATAACAACGCTGGTTTTGAAAAAGTTCACGCCACGGCAATTTTTTTCACGAGGAGTGTTATTTGCCGCGACGCATGGCGACCTCGCGGTTGATATTGCGGCCGCGCCCAAGGTCACAAACTATGCTTTATCGTCACAGAAGCGATTCTATCAATTTGATTTATTGATTTCTAAAAGAAAGTGCTGACAGATAGCTTCATCGCCCATGTAGGAGAGAGTACTCTCGGGATTTCTAAAAATTCTATATGTGTTACTCGCTATGAATTTTTTGAAAGCCTCATAAGGCCGGATGTTTAAGCGCTGTGCTATACGACACACTATTGTGCCGGTTTGCGTTGCCGTCAAAATTTCATCCAATATCTTTTTTTTATCTTTATCCGACGACTTCATAACTTACAAATTTAAGATTTTCGGTTACAATATCTTGGTTCAGTATACAAATCTGATTGTTAGGTCTGAAATATTTTAAACGGGATAAGGCTGATTCCATCGAGATGAAACCGGTCATAAAGAGACGCACTGTATCTCTAACCCTATCATCGGCAACTCCACCTTCAATAATGTCGTAGTCAATGTAGCGAGTTTTACCTAAACGGCAATCGCAAACAAATTGTAGCCAGGCTTCATTGTATTCAGGAAATATTAGATATCTGAATGTCTCAATACTTTTATCCTTATTAAATTCATATTTATTAATAATGGGTTTTACATTCCGTTCATCACCTATTTTTTGAGACCATGCCTTGGCTTGGGAATAAAGTGTAGTAACATAAAAGCCGGGACCGAAGTCTAAATTTGGTCTCCCTACGTCTATTTTGGGTGAATCAATGATTTCAGTGCCTCCGTGATATACTTCCATGATTATAGGTTTTTCTCTCTTTTGTGTAGTAGTTGCGATAGATTTTCGGTAATATTCTCGATACTTTCGGTATGTAGAACGTTGTAATGTCTCAATATATAATCCTCGGTCATTTTGACGTTTTCAAGACGTTCAAAAACAGAAAGATAGTCTTGACTCTCTTTTTCGGCTAATTCCTCAACACATTGAGCAAGGAATCCCATTTTGAGTTCCATATCATCAAGTACTATCCAGACGTCATTGTTTTCAGGATTTTTTTCTAATTTCATGTTATAAAAGCGTTGTTGTATATTATAAAACTTTGCAAATATAGGTGTTAAATTAGAATTTTACAATACTAATTATTTGCCGCGACGCATGGCGACCTCGCGGTCGATGTTGCGGCCGCGGCGGAGGAGGATGTCGGTGGTGTAGGCGCGAATGAAGCCGGTGCCGTAGCCGACGATCTGAATTACGCTGGCGGGAACGGCGAGCAGGGCGACACGTGTCGAGCGGGTGGTGGCAAGGGCGTGGAGGAGTATGGCGAGCAGATAGACGCCAATGGGGATGAGCCACAGCGGGGAGGAGAAGATGGCGAGGAGGACGAGCGCCAGGCCGATGATGACGGCGAGGGGGGGAAGGGTGTGGACGAGCTTGAGGGAGCCGGGATAGAGTTGCTTGAGGGTGATGCGCGACATACCGAACACATGGACCTGGCGGAAGAATTTGGCGAAGTCGACGCGGCGCTTGTGATAGACGGGAACCTCGGTGATGAGGCCTATGGAGAAACCGGCTTGTCTCACTCGCGTAGACATGTCAATATCTTCGCTGAACATTTCACGGAATCCGCCGACCTTTTCCCAGACGCGTCGCGAGTAGCCCATGTTGAACGTGCGGGGCACAAATTTCTCCATCGAGATTTTGCCGCCGCGGATTCCGCCGGTGGTCAGCAACGATGTCATGGCATAACTGATGGCCTTTTGGAGGGTCGAGAATGAGTCATGGGCGGCATCGGGGCCGCCGAAGCAGTCGAGGGGTCGCCGGTCGAGTTCACGCGCCAGCGTCTCAAAATAGCGCGGCGGTATCATGCAATCGCTGTCAAAGAAGATGAAGTAGTCACCGGTGGCGCGTTCCAAGCCATAGTTTCGGGCGATGGAGCGTCCCTCGTTGGATTTGTAGAAATATTTGACATCCAGGGTGTTGGCGTAGCGGTTGACAACATCGCTACAAGGCACCGTCGAGCCGTCTTCGACTAAGATTACTTCAAAGTCGCGACTCGTCTGCTCGGCGAGACTGACGAGGAGGTCTTCGACCTCGTCGACGCGATTATATACCGGAACTATTACCGAAAAGCGGGGCATAAGGTGGTGGTATTGTTGTTGATGTTGTTATTGATGATGATGATGATGATGTTGTTGTTGTTGATGTTGATGATGTTGTTGTTGATGTTGATGTTTGTGGGAATCATTAACAACATCAACAACAATAAAAAACACTAACGACATTAAAAGCAATAACAACATTAAATCAATTAATTAGTCCATACGGGATTTATAGTCATCGTAAGTGAAGCGGCGCAGGTAGGAAGCTCGGCCGTCGGCATCAACAAGGACAAAGTCGGGATGGGCGATTCCGTTGAACATGGTTGTTTTGACCGTCGTGTAGTGGTTCATGTCAAGCAATGTCAGGCGCTCGCCGCGTTGCAACGGGTGGTCAAAGTGCCAGTCGCCGACGTAGTCGCCGCTCAGGCACGAGTTTCCGCCCAGACGGTAGGCAAGTGTCGAGTCGCTCGGCTCGACGCTCTCGGCAATGGCCGGTTTGTAGGGCATCTCGAGTGTATCGGGCATGTGACAGGCAAAAGAAGCGTCGATGATGGCGGTGCGGATACCGGCGTTTTCGACCGTGTCAACGACGCCGGTGACGAGGTCGCCGGTTTGCCATGTGAAAGCGCTGCCGGGTTCGAGAATCACCTCGACGCCGGGATGGCGACGGCGGAAGTCTTGCAACAGATTGACCAACAACTCGATATTGTAACCCTTTCGGGTCATCAGATGTCCGCCACCCATGTTGACCCACTTGACCGCATGGAGCAGATGGCCAAACCGGCTCTCAAAGGCCTCGAGCACTTGCTGGAGGTCCTCGGCGCCGCTCTCACAGAGAGCATGGAAGTGCAAGCCTTCGATTCCTTCGGGCAGGCTATCGCCGAGGGCATCGGCCGTGACGCCGAAACGCGAGCCGGGCAGCATGGGGTTGTAGATGTCGGTCTCGATTACCGAACACTCGGGATTGACGCGCAGTCCGGGCGAGACGTCATAACGCGCCACGACATCCTTAAATCGTTCCCACTGACCGACCGAGTTAAACGTTAGGTGGGACGAGTGTCGGCAATACTCGTCAATGGTCTGCTCGGTATATGCCGGGCAGTAGCTATGGGCCTGCCCCCCAAGGGTTTCCACACCAAGACGCAACTCGTTGAGCGAACTGGCGGTGAAGTCGCGGTTATAGCGTGCGATGATGGGGAACGTGCGCCAAAGTGCGTTGGCCTTGAACGCCATGATGATGTTCACGCCGGCGCGACGCTCGACGTCGGTGATAGTCTCGAGGTTGCGAACAAGGCGGTCCTCATAGACAACGTAAAACGGCGTATCTATCTCGTTGATATTCATTTAGAGTCGGTTATATAGAAACGGGCAAATTTTAGCAAGAGGATTTTGCGGCCGGCATCGGCAAAGTTGACCACGATGCGCGGCTCGGTCATGGAGGTGTCTATGTCGGCAATGACGCCGTTGCCATGGGTCGAGTGGACGATGTGCATGCCGGTTGCAACTTCGTCGATAGTGTGGGTGACAAAACGCGGGTCGGCGTTGGTGTTGCCCAATGCCGGCCCGGACGAGGTAAACGTCGTTGTCGGGCGCGAGGGTATCGTCGCAGTCGGGGGCTTTGGCGCAGACAGCGAAGCGGTTGAGCGGGTGCGGGTAATGGACGGACCCGCAGGGTTGGAGCCGCGAGGCGACGATGACGCCCCCGTGCGCGAGCCCCACGTCGAGTGACTTTGACCACCGGCCACACGCGGCGTACCGTTGATAAACCGCAGATTCTCGGGGCCAATGTCGCGAATGAAGCGCGAGGGGGAGCAGGCGGCTATCATACCGTTGCGCATGCGGGTGCGAGCGTAGGTGATTCGGCAATATTTTTTGGCGCGAGTGATGGCGACATAGAGCAGGCGGCGCTCCTCCTCAATCTCGTCGATGCTTCCCGAACTCATGGCCGAGGGGAACAAATCTTCCTCGACGCCGACGATGAACACGTTGGTGAACTCGAGGCCTTTGGCGGCATGGACCGTCATCAGAGTGACACGGTTGTCGCCGGCATCGATGTCGTCGCTGTCCTGGTCGGTAGCGAGCGAAACTTCGGCCAAAAAAGCCGAGAGCGACGTGTCGTCATTCCCCTCTTCGAGTCGGCGAGACACAAATTCTTTGGCGCTGTTGAGCAACTCTTGAAGGTTCTCCTGCTTGGAGATATTCTCGGGAGTGTTCTCGGTCATGAGCGACGACAACAGGCGCGTTTCAGAGATAATCTGGCGCGTAACAGTGTAGGCATCAGCGCCTTTATCGACTGTTTCGATAAACGAGGCGATGAGGTTGGTGAACGTGTTCAGTTTGCCGGCCGTACCGCGGTTGATGCCGGGGTTGACATCGTCGATGGTTTTGATAACGCGCCAGATTGAGATGCCGCGCTCCATGGCCGAGGCCGATAGCTTGGCCATTGTCGTTTCACCGATGCCGCGCGCGGGTGTGTTGATGACTCGGCGCAGCGCCTCGTCGTCGTTGGGGTTGACGGCCAGACGGAAATAGGCTACGGCGTCCTTAACCTCTTTGCGTTGGAAAAACGACAGGCCGCCATAGATGCGGTAGGGAATGTTGCGGTTGCGCAGGTGCTCCTCGAGGATACGGCTCTGGGCGTTGGTGCGATAGAGGATGGCAAACTCGCTATACGGGTCATGCTCTCTGGCCTTGATGGCGGCGATGGCGCCGGCCACGGTGATGCCCTCCTTGTAGGCGTCCTCGGTCTCGCAAACCTCGACCGGGCGACCGGTCGATGACTCGGAGAACACACGCTTCGGTATCTGGCGCTTATTCTTGGCAATCAGAGCGTTGGCAGCGTCGAGGATTGCCTGGGTCGAGCGATAGTTTTGCTCGAGTTTAAAGGTTTTCAGTTGATGGAGCGAGCGGTCGAGTTGTAGAATGTTGGCGATGTTGGCTCCGCGGAATGAGTAGATGCTCTGGGCATCGTCGCCCACGACGGTGATGTTGCCCTTGTCGCCGGCGAGCGTTGTAACTATCAGATTTTGAGCAAAATTGGTGTCCTGGTACTCGTCGACGAGGATATATTGAAAATACTCGCCATAGCGCTTGGCAATGTCCGGGTGGTCGCGGAACAGGATGTTGGTATAGACGAGCAGGTCGTCAAAGTCCATAGCCCCGGCCACGCGACAGCGCGCTTGATAATTGCGGTAGATTTCGACCGTCATCGGGCGCTTTGATTTCTTGTCATATTCCATCAAATCGCGGTCGGCGGCGTAGGCGTCGGGCAGAATCAACGCGTTTTTGGCCGTTGAGATGGCACCGGCGATTGTCGACGGTTTGTATTGCTTGTCATCGAGGCCCATCTCGCGGATGATGTTCTTGATGAGAGAGCGCGAGTCGGCCGCGTCATAGATTGTGAAATTGCTGTTAAAGCCGATAGCGGCCGCGTTGTAGCGCAAGAGGCGCGCAAAAATAGAGTGGAAAGTACCCATCCAGAGGCGTGACGCCAGTTCGTCGCCAACGAGCGAACGGACGCGCTCACGCATCTCGTTGGCAGCCTTGTTGGTAAACGTTAGGGCGAGCACCCGCCGCGGGTCATACCCCTGTTGAAGAAGATGTACAATCTTATAGGTCAGCACGCGGGTTTTCCCCGACCCGGCGCCGGCGATGACGAGCGCCGGTCCGTCGAGATACTCGACCGCCTGACGCTGAGGCTCGTTTAACTTAGACAGATATTGCTCCATTACACTTGTGGATAAGTTCCAACGAGCAAAATTACTACATTTTTCTGAGATTTCACGCCGATTATGCAAAAAGATGGCGCTTCCCTGCCGACGATGGAAGCGCCATCAAGAGTCTATGAGGTTTATAAAGGTTTAGCCGCGAACAGCGATTTTGAATGTTACACCCTGAACCTTGAGGATGTAAACACCGTTCTCGCGGATATTGATAACGTGGTTTGTCAGGTCATAGAGGAGTTTGCCCTGAAGATTGTAAATCAAGACCCTTTCGCCGGGGGTTGCACCAACAATCTCAACACGCATATCGCTGACATAGACGTGGATATCGCTGTCAGATACAACATTGTCGACGCCGGTTGCCGGGCCACCGTTGGCATCCTGCTCGAGAGTCAGGTTGATAACCGAGTTGTCGGTGATAGGCTTGGTGGAAACATATTTGCCGTTTTCATCAATGTTGTCGACCTTTGCGCCATCATGGGTTACGCCCGAAATGAGATAGCCGGGAATGGGAAGGAGGGTCAACTCGGGACGCGAATTGTAAAGCACATGGTGGGTGTAAAGGAGACCTTCGCCGTGGACAACGGTAACCGTGGGGCAGACGTAGATGTTAAATGTTGCGGCAACCTCGTCGCCCGATTTGAATACAATGGTAGTGTTGCCAAAATCCTTGGCATCAATGTAGTAGCCGGTAACGGCGGCAACTTCATCGTTTGAGTTTTCGACGGTGTAACTATCGATTGAGTCAACGAGATAGTCAGCGAGGTCGATAGAGTTGCCCTTGCTCAAATATAGAGTTTCTTCAAACGCAGGCACGGCCAGAATCATGTCTTTCCAGACATTGGCTTTCTTGTAGTCGCGCTCGGTACCGGCCGGGACGGTGAGTTGGATAGATTTAGCCGAAGTGCCGAAAGCGTTGTTCTGACAAACGGGAGGAACAGTAGCCTCGCAGGTGACGCTTGTTAATTTTGATGGATGGAAGATTGTCCCTGCAAAAGCATAACCGTCAATATAATTAACTGATGCAGGTAATGTTACGCTTGTAAAGGCGTTGTTTTGGAATGCCTGATAACCGATAGACTCAAGCGATTCAGGGAGGATAAGGCTTGTTGCATTGTAGCAGTCAACAAATGTGTGACCTCCAATCTTGGTAACGCCATTGCCTATCTTGATGCTTTTCAGATTGTTGCAGTATCCAAAAGCCATATCGCCAAGTTTGGTTACAGAGTCGGGAATTACAAGGTCACAGGTAAGTCCGGTACAGAAATAGAAAGCAGAGCCGCCGATTTCGGTGATAGTTTCGGGGAACTTGATACCGGTCATTGCAGTGCAGTTGCTGAAAGCCGATTCGCCTACTGCAACGACGGTGTATTTTGTGTTGCCGATAACGACCGACTCGGGAATAACCACGTCGCCGGTAGCCGATTTGCCGTTGGTCAGCGAGCAAGTGCTCTCGTTGAGGATAGTGTATATAAAGCCTTCATATTCAATCTCGTCGCCGGGCTGAACAGCGGGTGCTTGCTCAACAACAGTTGTGATACCACCCCAGCCGGCATAAGCTTCGGCACATCCTGCAGGGACTGTCAATTCAATAGACGAAGGCTTGTAGAAAGCATCAGAACTACATGTCGGTGGTGTAGTGCCTTCACAGATTACATGTTGCAGCCCCGAAGGCGAGAAAATCGAACCGCCAAAAGCATAACTGCCAATGTAGGTAACCGATGCCGGAATTGTGATGGTTGTCAAACTTTTACATTCTTGGAATGCATAACTCGAAATCTGAGTAACCGAGTTGGGTATTGTTACGCTTGCCAAACTTTTGCAACCGCTGAAAGCGTTATTGCCAATCGTGGTGATTCCTGTACCGATGACAACGCTTGTCAAACCTGAGCACTGGTAGAACGCCTCGAGAGTTGAAGTGACCGTATTGGGAATGATAACCTCGCCGGTCAGACCGGTGCATTGGTGGAACGCAGAACCACCGAGAGTAACTAAATTCTTGGGAAGGATTAATTGGCCCGAAAGTCCGGAACATTTTGCAAATGCCGAAACGCCAATTTCGGTAACCGAGTTGGGGAATGAAATGGATGTGATGCCGGTATTGCAGAAACCGAGTTTGCCGACGGCGGTCAGTGTGTAGTTCTCGCCATTATAGACAACTGTTTCGGGGAGCATAACGGCGCCGCTAACCAAGTTTCCGGCAACGTTGGTGCCGTTTTGAGTGACACCATCCTTAGTCTTGACGGTCTTGGCCGTCGCGTCGACAACGGTGTAGGTTAACTTTTGGCCTTGGTATTCATACTCGAAATCCTGGGCCATTGAGCCGAGCGACATCGATGCCGCCAGCAGCATGACAAATAGTTTTTTCATGTAAATAATATGTTTGAGTTTAATTTGATTTTTGATGGTCTTTAAGGTCAAAAGTCATTGACAAAATTATCAATTGCCAATCCAACTATAGGGTAAAATTGAGGCAAAATAGGGTAAAATTGGGGCAAAACAGGGTAAAATTGAGGCATAAAAGGGTGAAATTGTAGCGCATGGGGGACAAAAACCGCTCTTTTTAGGCGATTTCGCCCTTTGATTCACAGACCGTGCCCCAGCCATTAAATATAACTGTTCCACGTCTCAATAAAACCACCGGTTCCTGCTTTGTGTAAATTGTTACCAATCTCCAAGACCATTCAGATTTCGAAAAAGAGAGAGACCTTCACAGGCCCCTCCCCTTCCATTCATCACATTATGCTTACATTTGTATAGTTGCCTTAATTGGAAAGAATTAGCATGGAGTAGAATCAGTAGCGACCTTCGACAACGTCCCAGTCGACGACTTTCCAGAGGGCGTTGAGGGCGTCGGCACGACGGTTTTGATAGTCTAGGTAGTAGGCGTGTTCCCAGACGTCAAATGTCAATAGCGGGGTCAGTTCCTGTTTTAAGGGAGACTCGGCGTTGCTACCTTGGGTGATAAACAATTTACCGTCGAGGTCTTTGGAGAGCCATACCCAACCCGAGCCAAACAGCGAGACACCGGCCTGTACAAACGCTTTCTTAAAGTCTTCAAACGACCCGAACTGTTCGTCTATCTGACGACGCAGGTCGCCTGTCGGTTCGCCGCCGCCATCGGGCGACAACGAGAAGAAATAGAATATATGGTTCCACGCTTGTGAGGCGTTGTTGAACAGCGCGCCGTCACTATGTCTAATGATTTCTTCAAGCTCCATATCTTCATATTCGGTGCCTTCGATGAGGCTGTTGAGATTGTCGATATAGGCTTTTTCGTGTTTGCCATAGTGAAATTCTACTGTCTTGCGCGAGATTGCCGGCTCGAGAGCATCGGCTGCGTAGGGAAGTTCAGGCTGAGTATAAATCATAGTGGTGTTATTTTTATTGTTTCAAATTCATCAATATAACACCTCGGTGGCGATAAAGTTCATTCCGATAAGTAAAAATTGTTGTTGCTGTTGTTATTGTTTTTACTGTTGTTATCGTTGTCGACATTAACGACACCAACGACACCAACGACATCAACAACACCAACAACACTAACGACACTAACAACACCAATCCCCCCGGATAGATTATTTTTTCTTGTCGCGGCGCGATAGGGAGCGGGCAATCGCTTCATGTCGCGCGGCCTCGTCGGTCTCGCCGGCCCGGCGGTAGGAGACGGCGAGCGAACGGTGCAGGTCGGCGCTCTCGGGCATGCGGCCGACGGCTTCGAGCAGTGTGTCGAGGGCGTTGAAGTTGTCGCCCATGCGGCGATAGGTTGCGGCGATGCGACAGGCCGTAATCGGGTTGTCACGGTCGGTCTCGGCGGCGCGGCGGAATAGCGATAGCGCTCGGCTGTCCTCGCCGTTGGCCTCATAAAGCACTCCCATCGCAATCATCGTCTCGACATTCTCGGGGTCAAGTTTCAGCGCTTTCTCATAGTTGGCGACGGCGGCATCGTTCAGTCCGTTGTCGGCACACTCGCGCCCCATCTCGATATACTCCCGGGCGAGTTCACGAAGTTGGGCCTTGTAGTCGTCAATCTGTCGGTTAAGCGATTCAATTACATTTGCTTGATTTTCAATGGCGTGCAGTTTGCGGCGCACGAGCCTCAGGCCGGCAACGTTGCCGCGGTCGTCACGCAATCGCGATGCCTCGATGAAGCGGTCAAAGGCGTCGACCAACTCGCCGCGGTCGAGCATGGCCATCGCCCCGGCCGTGAGGTCGTCGGCTTGGGCAGCGGCAAGGGCTCCCTCGATAGCGTGGATGTCGTTGAAGTTGCGGGCAAACTCGATGATAGCCGGGTTGACAACCATGTCGCGCTCGTTGAGAGGGCTAAGCAGGGTCATTCCCTCCAGCGAACGGCATCGCGACAGCGCAACATAACTTTGACCCGAGGCGAACGCGCCGCGGCCAATGTCGATGTTGACGCGGTCAAACGTCAGGCCCTGGCTCTTGTGGATTGTCAGGGCCCATGCCGGTTTCAACGGAAATTGGGTGAAGTTACCGAGCTCTTTTTCAACGACTTTCTTGGATTTCTCGTCATATTCATACTTGATGTTGCTCCACGTCTCGGGCTCGACCCAATAACGCTCGCCACCGTCGACCTCCACCTCGAGGCTCTTGTCGTCGATGCTCGTGATGCGACCAAGCGTCCCGTTGACCCAGCGCTTCTCGCGGTCGTTTTTAATAAACAGCACCTGTGCGCCCTTTTTCAGCGTTAATTGCAATGATGTCGGCAGCGAGTTCTCGGGGAAATCGCCGCTGATGGTGCCTATAAAGGTGTACTCGGGGCTGTCGATGGCCCGCAGGCGTTGCTCGTTGATATAGTCGACGGTGTCGCGGCGTGCGGCCAGAGTTAGCACCGGCTTTGAGTCGGCATCGTCGCGTTTGGCAAGTTCATCGACGCTGAGGTTCCGGACACGCGAGTTGACGCGCATCATGTCGGCCGGCAACGGGCGGCCGCAACGCACTCGGTCGAGCATCTCGACAAACTCGGCGTCGTTCTGACGATAAACCTTGTTGAGTTCAATCGCCACAATCCCGAGTTCGCCAAAAGCACGCGCGTTGAAAAAGAATGGTTGAGGATAAAAACGCCGCATAATCGCTTTCATTTGTGACTCGACGACCGGCTCAAGTTGATAAATGTCGCCAACGAGCAGCAATTGCTTGCCGCCAAACGGCACGCGCATGTTGTGGCAGAATACCCTCAAGATTCTATCAATCAGGTCGATAGTATCGGCGCGAACCATCGAAATCTCGTCGATAATAATCAGGTCGAGTTTTTCGAGCAGTTTTTTGAGCGGGCGCGGATACTTCATGCGCTCGCGCAAGCGGCTGACAGCAAAGTCGGGGTCGTCGGGCAACACCGGTTTCAGCGGCAGGCGGAAAAAGGAGTGAATCGTCTGGCCGCCAACGTTGACCGCCGCAATCCCCGTGGGCGCGAGCACAACATAATTCTTCTTGATATTCCGAGTAATATAGCGCAAGAATGTAGATTTTCCCGTCCCGGCTCGTCCGGTCAGGAATATTGACTGATTGGTGAAACGCAGTAGTTTCCACACATCCTGAAACTCTTTATTGTCAAGGTCTATATTGTCGCTCTTTTTGCCCATACGCATGATTTTATACTGCAAAGTTAATAAATTTCCCCAAATTACCCATCACAACCGCAATGATAAAAATCTCTACAAACCGGCTCTGAAATTCAAAAGATATTTTTATCTTTGCAATCAGAATCTTCTAATCAAATAAACGATGAGAGTAATTATAGAACCAAATTATGACCAAGTGTCACAGTGGGCTGCCAACTATGTTGCGCGCCGCATCAACGAGTCGGGTTGCACAGCCGAGCACCCGTTTGTTCTGGGATGCCCGACGGGCAGTTCGCCGCTTGGGATGTATAAAGCGCTGATTGAACTAAATCGACAGGGTAAAGTATCGTTCAGGAATGTGGTGACTTTCAACATGGACGAGTATTGCAACCTTCCGCGCGACCATCGCGAGAGTTACTACACGTTCATGCACACCAACTTCTTTGACCACATCGACATTCTCCCCGAAAACATCAACATTCTCAACGGCAACGCCGAAGACCCCGCCGAGGAGTGCCGTCGCTATGAGGAGAAAATCAAGAGTTATGGCGGCATCGACCTGTTTCTTGGCGGCGTAGGCCCCGACGGCCACATCGCCTTCAACGAGCCGGGCTCGTCGCTGGTGTCACGCACTCGCATGAAGACGCTGACAACCGACACCATCATTGCCAACTCGCGTTTCTTTGACGGCGACGTCAACCAAGTTCCCAAGACGGCGCTGACTGTCGGCGTAGGCACGGTGACTGATGCCCGCGAGGTGCTTCTGATTGTCAACGGCCACAACAAGGCCCGCGCGCTCAAGCATGGCGTCGAGGGTGCCGTGTCCCAGATGTGGACCATCTCGGCCCTGCAACTTCATCCCCATGCCATCATCGTGGCCGACGACGCTGCGTGCGGTCAACTGATGGTCGACACTTACCGATATTTCAAGGACATCGAGAAAGACAACCTCGACCCTGCAACCCAACTCTAATAGACCGGATAAATAACCGATTTCACCCCGGGTGTCGCTCCTCGCGTCGCCCGGGGATTTTGTTTTAGTAAAATGGAGTTAGCGGGGGAGGCGGGAGAAGCGGAGGGTGGCGCGGTAGCGGGGGAAAGCGATGGAGAGGATGGCGCCTTGCTCGACGTTGGCGCTGACGTCGAGTGTGATGGGCTCGGCTTGGGAGTCGTTCCAAGTGACGTTGTAGTGGTTGGCAAAGATGGTGGGGGAGAGGTGTCCTTTGACCATGCCGGGTTGCCAGATGGCGGGGCTGATGGTCGCTCCGCCGAGGTAGATGAGGTGGTAGCCGCCGGCGCCGTCGGTGATGGTGGCGAGGCGATAGCGTCCGCCGGCAACAGCCATGTTCGGGTCGGTGGTTCCATCGAGATATTCCCAGATAGCCTCCATGGGGTCGGTCGATGCGGCGATGTGTTGCTCGACGGTCTCGATGTCCCACGCGGTCGACAGACGGTGGGTGGGATTTTCCTCGACCTCGATGACGGCGCGAGGTGAGAATAATCGCTCGGGGGCGACGATGGCGATGTCGCCACGGGTGACGTCGGTGAGGTTGATGTCGAGCAGATGCTCGGGCACACGATAACCTCCGTCGATACTAACGCGGCCGGTAGCCTCAATGGTGAGGATGATTGTATTGGCGGCCGTTGCGTTCCAACTTTTCTGAGAACCGCGGGCTTGTTGCACGCCCCGGCCGGTTGCAGTGTCGATAACGCTTAGGATGGCTTCAGCGCCCGAGTGGAGGTCGTCATATTTGTCACGGTTGAAACTGAGCATGACGTCATAACGCCCGGCGCGGATGCCCCACGACCCGCGACCGCCTTTCAAGCAACCGCTCGCTTCGACCGTTATGGCGTCAACGTCGGGAGTGAACGCGTTGCTACTCAGGGTGATAACAGTATCGTTGACCTCGACGGGTAGATTGTCGATAAATGTGCGCATTGATGTTGCCCCGGCCGACGCGGCCACGAGCAAAAGCAGAAGTATGGCGGCCGGGCGTATCATTATCGGGCGAGCGAGAGGTTGATATTAAAACCAACAGAGGTGTTGGTCGTCGGGTAGGCTGTAGAACTGACGAGCGGGGTGTTGATTTGGTGGTCAAAGAAGAACTGTAGGGTCAGTCGGCGGCTCATGACATAACTTGCGGTGAAGTTCATCGTAATGCTCTGGGTGCCGTTGGTAGGCTGGGCATAGTTTGACTCGATGCGGCGAATGAGCGACTGCGACTGCTGGTAGGAGAAGTCGGCGTTGAGCGACAGGTCGTTTGACACTCCCTGGCCCGAGCCTTTCATTTTCAGGACGGTGTTGAAGCCCACAATCTTATAGCCCATGCCGGCGGTCAGACTGCGGGATGTAGCCTCGACTACCTGGCCGGCCGATGTGTTGAGGGTCAACGTTCGCGAGTCGCGATACTCGGCGTTGATGCTCATTTCGTTTTTGAGAGTCATGTTGAAGCCGATAAGGGGAGCAAATTTCTCGGTGATGGCTACCGACGAGATGTTGAACGGCGACGACGGGATAGGGTTGCCGGTCAACTCGTCGAGCGTGAAACCGATGTTCTTGCCGTCGGTCGAAATCCAGTTGAGGTATGACGAATAGGAACCAACCGAGTAGGTACACTGGTAGGCGTGGGTCAACGTGAATGTCTTGAACCAGCGGCGCATGTTGCCGAGGTTGATAAAGCCGTCGTAGGTCACGCGCCAGTTGGGAAGCACCTCGGCAAACGACGGGAAGGGCGACAGATACTGCTTGTGGGGATTCTTGCCGGTGTAGGCGGCGATGAAAGCCGGGATGAGCACGTCGCTGCCGGTTGTCGAGACGGTACCGACCTCGGGGTTGAACGGCTGGCCGGCGTGGATGCTGCCGTCCATGAAGCCCGTGGTGGGGTAGTGGGTGCCGTTGTACTGGTCCTGATAGCGGGAGGCGATGATGGGGATGTAGTTCAGGAAGTTGTCGAACGTAGCCGACTCATATCCCTTGTCGGCCGACGAGCCGCGCAGGGCAGTACCGATGGCCACATGAGTCTTGGTGTAACTACCCGAGTAGGAGATTGGCGAGGTCGGGTACATGAATTGGTTCTGCTCGCTACGGTTGTCGGTTCGGTTGGATGTCAATTGCACTTTGAACCCTTTGAACGGCTCGAGTGTTAATTCAACGTTCAGTTCCTCGGTTTTTGACCAGATTGCAGGCGAGGTCTGGCCGTCGTTGGTAATGAGCCAACCGCGTCCGCGCGCCTTGTCAACGTAGGTCTGGTCGATAAAGCCAAACGCAAAGTCGAGGCCGGGCGACATCGGCCCATAGCCGAGGCTTTGGCCAAATATGTCTCCAATTTCGGGACGGAACAGCGGCAACGACAGCGAATGGGTGTTGCGGAAACGGACGGCCGCGGTGCGAGGCGTCATTATCAGTCGAGTCACATACTGGCCGAGTTCGGCAAGGAACGAACGTTCCTCTTTCAGCACTTCGAGCACCTTGAACTTGAGGTTGACCGAGTCGCGGGTGAGCACCTCGACGTTGTTGTTGTCGACGATGCGTGTCTTGACCGGGTAGGGCGTTTCGCCGTCGACGGTGACGGCTGTAACCTTAACTTTTGTAGTCCTCAGATTGTGGCGGATGGTCAGTGTAGTGTCGGTTTTCAGTTGGTAGGTTCGCTCAAATTGCTTTGGTTTTCGCTCTTTGACGACCGACGACGCTCGGCTGTTGGCAAAACGCTTGTTGACGTTCTTGGTGTATTCCCACTTGTTGTAGATAGACTCAAAGTTGATGCGGCCGTCGGCGTTCCACGATGCCTGAGACGCGACGTTGTTGCCGAGCGAAACGTTGTCGACCGTCGCGCCACGGTCCCAGCGGTAGGTGGCGTTGTAACTGACGGTTCCGGTCAGCCAGTCTAACACGGGTATCTGGTTGAACGGCGCTTTGTAGGAAGCCACAAACGACTGATTGTAACTCCACGGCGTTCCGAGGTTCTTGATACTCGACATGACAGTGTCTTTCCAATCGCGGTAAGCGTCGGGGAAGAGTTTGCGGTTTACGGCGCCGATGGTCTCCTCGATGCGCGCGCTCGTGTTGGAGTTGAACGTCACCGATAGGGTCTTGGTGAAATTCCATGTCAAGGCAAACTGGCGGTCCCAAAGGAAGTTCTTGCTGACCGAAACCGGCAGTTGGAACATGACGTCGGTCTCGCTTCGTGTCTGTTGCTCGTAGTAGTAGCGCGAGATGGAGGTCAGGAACGAAATTGTGTTTGGCAGATAGTTGAACTCCCAGTCTTTGAAGAACTTAAGGTGCTTGCTCTTGGAGTTGATTTTGCCAAACGGCTTGAGTTTCTTGAACATGGGAGAGTAGGAGTACTGGAACGAGCCGCGGTAGTCGTTGGTGTTTTCATACTCGGTTGTCGGGTCGGCCTTATGCTGCTTGTTGAACGAGAAATTGAGAGTGAAATTGGCGGGGTCCCACGGCATAGGCTTCGACGAACGGACGTCGAAGTTGAGACCCGATATAGAGAAGTTTTCAACGCTCGAGCGCTCGACGGCAAATGCCTTTATGGAGTCTTTTTCCTGCTTGGTCGACACCTGGTCGAGGGCATCTTTGAGCAAGACGTCCTGGTCGAGGGGGTTGTATTTTGGCGATGTCGTTTCGCGAGAGGTTGAGTAGAAGACAGGCGCGCGCAGTTTGGCTTTCTCGGGGAGGAATCGGCCAAGGTCGCCTTGGATTGCAAAGTTATATTGCTGATAGTCATCCATGCGGCGGTCGTTGAGTGCCTGGTCAACGCTGCCAAAGCCGGCCGTCTCGACATGGGCGCCGACGTTAATGGTGGCGATGTCGCTGAGACCGACGTTGACGTTGGCCTTGGCCGCCCAGCCGCCCTCGTTGTTAAAGTCGGTTACTTTCAGCTCGTTGAGCCACACGATACCGTCTTTGGTTGTCGGCGAGTTATTGCGCACGCCGACGAGCATCACGCGGATATCGCTCAGCGAGGGATTACCGATGACGCTGATGCGGTTGCGTTCATTATCGGGGTCGCGCTCTGAGTATATCAATCCAAAACCCACTCCCGGCTGTCCCTCGCGCTTGGCAAGGTTGCGGGCTTTCTTGACGTCGACAAGGTTCTGGAGGTTGAAGTTCATGTAGTTGCTTTCGGGCCACACCTCAAAGCGTTCGCTCGGCAACTCGTTGTTATACATGCCCGGAGGCGTCAGTGTCAACGGGATTTCATATTCATAGTAGTTGCTCTTGACGTCGCTGCCGAGGCGCACGAATACCGACAATTCACCGTTGCGCAGGTTGGTGACATCGTCGATGAGCGACTCGGCGTGTATCCACATCTGGAGGCGCTTGTAGTTGCGCAGGTCGAGCTGGGTGTTGCGATAGACACCGCGCGCGTCGCCGGCTTGGAGACCGATTACCTTCATCGACATTGACTGCTCGTTGAGTTGGGTAATCTGTGACTGGCCCGGGTCGGTGATGCGGGTGACACCGGGGGGCAACACGTAGTTGACGGGCTCGCGCTCGGCGTTTTCCTCGATGTTGACAACCGAGATGTCGAGTTGACCCTCGGCGGGAGCGTCACCACGGTTGTTGAGGTTGAAGTCGTAGGTTCGCCACTCGCCGCGCACGAGTTCAAGCGTAGCAAAACGCAGGTGGGTGGTCTGCTTAAAGCCGGTCATGAACATACGGGCAAAGCGGATGGTCGAGAAGTCGCTAATCGAGCCGACTACCTTCTCATAGTCGCTCAAAGGTATCTTGAACTGGTACCATTCGACGGTTTGCGTCTCGCCGTCGCGTGTCAGCACGAGCGATACCTGCTTGTCGGTAATATAGTTCTTGCCGACCACGAGGTCCTCGGGGCGGATGGAGACGCGATACTGGAAATAACGCTCATACTCGTTGAGCGTGTTGTCTTGGTTGATGTCCTCGACGTCGGGCGCCGAGCGAGAGGTCTGATAGAGGGGGTCGTCGGCCTCGTCGGGAGATAGCGAGTTTCCCTCAACGCCGTTGTAGCGCTTGTATCGCTGGAGGATGCCGAGACGCTCCTCGTCGTAGTCGTAGCCACGATAGAAGTGATAGTTGTCGCCTGCGGGGTCGTTGAGCGGTGAGAAGCGGTCGCGCTCCATGCGTTCGATTGCAGAGGGTGACAGCTTGAGGCGCAGCTTCTCGACATAATCGGCATAAGAGGGAAATCTGAACTCGTCGGCAGTGGGGAGGCCGTCGAGGCCGACATCCTGCACCAAGCGAGCACCGGTTGCATTGTCGAAGGAGTATGTCAGTGAATTCTGGCTCGATACGCGTCCCCAGACAGTCTCCTTGAGATACTGGTCATTGCCGTCATAGGGGATGCCGTTCTCATAGCTCTTAAGGCCGTCCTTGAGGATGTCTTCGGAGATTTCGCCGAAATTGAAATACAGGTCGCCGCCCTCGTAGTTGGG
>JAFLTK010000127.1 GCA_022511505.1 Muribaculaceae bacterium | reverse complement strand
CTCAACGGCACCGTGGTGATGATATTGTTGACGTGCACCGTTTCATCGTTTGGCACGGCCCGTGCCGCCACACGGTTGAAGATGCAGAGTTTTGACGAGAACGCCCTAAAGACTGCAGGCCGTCAGCGCGCTCCGCGTCGCTCGCTCGTCAACGTCTACTCGCCCCTGCTCGCGCCACAACTTGTCGACCTCGCCATCTTCATGGGCCGTCCCGACGATTTGGACAGCAAAATGTATGCCCTCCACGTGCGATCAGACAATAGCGCCTCCTCCCGCGCCATTGGCCGCAACAGCCTTGATGTCAGCGAACACACTGCCGCCGCGAGCGACTACCGCCTGACCACCATCGAGCGCTTTGACCTCAACGTCGTCACCGGCGTGCTCAACACCATCTCCGAGCGCGACATTACCGAAATCTACATCGGCCTCCACCGCCGCTCTGCTTTAATCGACTCATTTTTCGGCAACAAAATCGAGCAGTTGCTGAAAGCCACCAACCGCATGATGATAATCTCGAGGTGTTACATCCCCGTCAACACCATGATGCGAATAATCGTCAGCGTGCCTCCCAAGGCCCAGTTTGAGACCGGCTTCAGCAAGTGGGTTGAGGCCATCGGCAACCTCGCCTTGCAGATTGGTTGCCGTGTCATCTTTTGCTGCACCGACGACACGCGCCCTGCCATCGAAAACATCTACCGCGCCGGAGCCTATCAGTTTGCCCGCGACTACCGCTCGGTCGACAGTTGGGACGACTTTATTCTGCTGGCCAACAAGATACAGGACGATGACCTCTTTATCACCATCAGTTCGCGCCGCTCGGCCGTGTCCTACAACAGCGACATGGACCTCATGCCCGATTTCCTGCGCCGCTATTTCTCCAACAACAACCTCATCATCATCTTCCCCGAGCAGTTTGGCGAACAAGAAAACGTCGAGACCATGGCCGAGGTCATGTCAACCGACCTCATGGCCGCTCCGTCGCCATTGATGGTCAAAGCCATGCAACTTTATCGCCGCGTCAACGAATGGCGTCGACGAGTCATCGGCCGCTCGCGCCGCGACAACTTCGACCTCTAACCCCCCATCGGGCGTCACACTCTCGACCTGTAAACGTAGCCTTTAGCCACCCTGCCAAAACACCCAAATTTCCCCGGAACGTGCAAAAACGGGTAAAAAAATTTCCCCGGAACGTGCAAATTTACCCAAAAAAATTTCCTCAGAACGTGCAAAACCACTATCTTTGCCCTATAAATCAACAACTTGCACAATTATGAAAAATCCGGTGTTCAAACGCAAGATTTATGACACGATGAAAGAGTGGAAAAACCGTTCAAACGGCAGCACAGCTCTACTCATCGAGGGCGCCCGACGCGTTGGCAAATCAACAATTGCCGAAGAATTTGCAAAAAATGAATATAGCGATTATTTAATCATCGATTTCTCAATAGCACACCGAGAGATTCTTGACACTTTTGATTTTGTCTATGACTTGAATCAGTTCTTTTTGCGATTGTCAACAATCATGGGCCGCAAATTGCCGGAGCGCAAATCTGTTATCATTTTTGATGAAGTACAACTCTATCCCAAAGCCCGCCAGGCCATTAAGCATCTTGTAGCCGACGGTCGATATGACTATATCGAAACCGGTTCGCTCATCTCTATTAAAAAGAATATCAAGGATATAGTGATACCGAGCGAGGAACACCGAGTCCCAATGTATCCGATGGACTACGAAGAATTTCTATGGGCCATTGGCAAACCGGAGACTTTTGAGTTTATCCGTGGCCTTTATTCAACACTCACCCCCGCAGGCGACTCAATGCATCGAGCGTTAATGAGAGATTTCCGTCTTTATATTCTTGTTGGTGGAATGCCACAGGCTGTCGCCACATATCTGCGTACTACTGATTTCGCAGACGTTGACCGCGTTAAACGAGAGATTATAGGCTTATATAACGATGACTTCCGCAAAATTGACATCACAGGTCGAGCAGCAACCATTTTCTCATCAATCCCGGCTCAATTATCGCGCAA
The DNA here is from genome assembly GCA_022511505.1 of Muribaculaceae bacterium. GTDB lineage: Bacteria > Bacteroidota > Bacteroidia > Bacteroidales > Muribaculaceae > HGM05190. The sequence goes on along the minus strand of JAFLTK010000127.1, from coordinate 1,916 downwards.
CACACTGAACTATAAGGTTGGAAACGTTATAAAGGACGCTCGTCCCTCGCGGATGGGGGAATTGTTTGCTGACATCAACGATTCCCGCACCGTGAACTTCGCCTATCAAGCCAACGACCCTTCCATTGGGATGGGACTCCGGGCCGATTTGGATAACTTCAAGATGTATATGGCCGACACGGGGTTGTTTGTAACTCTAACTTTCATGGATCGAGACTTCACCGACAATGAAATTTATCGCAAACTGCTCTCTGACAAACTTTCGGCCGACCTCGGGTATCTGTATGAAAACGTTGTGGCCCAATTACTTAAAAGTGCAGGTCATTCATTGTTTTATTACACATTTAAAGAGTGTTTAGATGGCGAACGTGCTCACACCTATGAGATTGATTTTCTCATTTCACGTCGCGACAAGATTTGTCCCATCGAGGTGAAATCCTCAGGATATAAGACTCACAAGTCGCTCGATGAGTTTCAGCGTAAGTTTTCATCTCGCGTCCTCTCGCGTTATCTTATCTACACCAAAGATCTCCACAAAGAGGGCGACATCATCTGTCTACCTGTCTATATGACGGGGTTGCTTTAGCGTTGCCGTCGTTTTTTGGGTGAAAATTGCCCGAATAAGAGTTTTTTTCTTTAACTTTACCGCCCAAAGTGTCGCGCCGTGGTCGCGCCACTGCAGTTCTATCATGAAAAAACAAAAAATCTATATTTATGAGAAGATTTCTGTCACTGTCACTTTTGATTATTGCCGTTGCGCTCGGCGCTAAAGCAGCAACGCCGGCCGATGATACCAAGAAGCAGTATCTGGTCTATGGTGTCGCTTTTTATAACCTTGAAAACTTGTTTGATACGATCAACAACAACGGCAAGTATGACCTAGAGTTCTCGCCCCAAGGCTCGCGCCAGTGGGACGGCCACAAGTATTGGTCAAAAATCAACAACCTTGCCTATTGTATCTCCCAGATGACCGGCAAGACCACGCCCGGCGGCCCGGCGATTATCGGCGTGTCAGAAATCGAGAATATCACCGTACTTCAAGACCTCGTAAAGGCCGACCCGATTAAAGATTGGCGCCTGAGAATCGTTCACCACGACTCGCCCGACCGCCGCGGTGTCGACGTCGGTCTGCTCTACAACCCGCGCCAGTTCAAGGTGATTGACGTCACCAACCACACCCTCGTCATCGAGGGCAACCCGACGTTCAGAACTCGCGACCAGATGTGTGTCACCGGCGAGATGGGCGGACAGATTGTCAGCGTCATTGTCAACCACTGGCCGTCGCGCCTGGGCGGACAGGAACAGTCATCCTACTTGCGCGAAGCCGCCGCTGCCCTGTCAAAGCACATCGCCGACTCGCTTTGGGCAATCCGCCCCGATCAAGGCGTCATCATCATGGGTGACTTAAACGACGACCCTCAGGATACCTCGTGTGCCGTAGTCCTCGGCGCCAAGCGCAGTGCCGACAATGTTGAGCCCCACGGCTTCTACAATCCCTGGTGGAAAATGCTCGACGACGGCATCGGCACCCTCGCCTATAAAGGCTCCTGGAACCTCTTCGACCAAATCATCGTCTCGGGAACCCTACTTGAGCAAAACCTTCAGACCCCCTATAGCCTGCAATACTGGCGCGCCAAGGTCAACAACTTTGAGTTCCTCTTTGACAAACAAGGCTCGCGTCAAGGCTACCCGTTGCGAACCTACTCAGGCGGCGTGTGGCTCAACGGCTACTCTGACCACTTCCCGACCGAGATTTTCCTCCGCGTCGCCCGAAAGCAGTAATTCTACAGTTAATTTTCAATAAGATTAAACTTTCGCAAACTTGGTTGAAGCTGAAAGTTTAATGGTTAAAAGTCAGTGGCCTAAACATTTCACTCACAGTGGATTAGGCCTCTGACTCTAATCTTTAACTCGAG
>JAFLTK010000126.1 GCA_022511505.1 Muribaculaceae bacterium | reverse complement strand
GATTTTTGATTTGAAAGATATTGCCTCATATCTTAACGTTACACCTCAACACCTGAGCCGATTGCGAAAATTATAATGTTAAACATTGTTAAAATTGGGGGGGTAAAACGGCTTAACATTTGTTCAGCGAAAATTGGATTTTGCCATGTATCTTTGCGCCCAAAATAAAGACGCAATGAAATCATTTATCACTTTTACCCTATTTTTATTTCTCGTCATAATCGCTTTTGCTCAAGAACCGACCGACAGCATTGATGCCGGGACGCTGAGTGAAATCATAGTTGAGGCACCCAAAGTTGTAAGGAAGGCCGACATGGATGTCTACTATCCGTCAAAAAGTGCGGTCGATAATTCCAAGAACGGCATGCAACTACTTAATAACTTGATGATACCATCGGTTTTTGTCAACGACGCACTTGGTTCAGTTACCGCAGCAGGCCAATCCGTACATGTTCGCATCAACGGCCGGCCGGCAACCATCGACCAGGTCAGAGCCATCTTACCGGGAACCATCAAGAGGGTCGAATGGATTGAAAATCCGAGCCTCATCTACAACGGCGCGACCTATGTGTTGAATGTCATTGTCACCAATCCGACTCTCGGCGGCGCTTTGATGCTTCGCGCAATGCCGTCGCTCAACGCCAATTTTGGCAACTATAATGGGAATATCAAATTGAACAGCGGGCGCTCGCAATGGGAAATCGGTATGCGATACAATCCGGCATATAATGTAAAAATCCATAGGGACTACTATGAACTGTTCACCTATCCCGATGGAGAATCAATTACAAGGACCGAGAAGCCGACCGGAGGACATTTTGATGATTCCACGGCAAGCGCCAATATTTCATATAATTATGTGAAACCCGACACGACAGTTTTTGTCGTTGACTTCAACTTTCATCGCACCTTGCCAAGCGGCGTTGAATATAACGGTCTTCTTTCGGCGAGCAATCAGCCTGAGCAGTATTTGTTAAAGGATGCAACCGGCACAGATGGTTGCACTCCGTCGCTATCGATGTATCTACAGCAAAACTTTCAAAGAAATCAAACCTTAGTAGTTGATTTTCACGCATCTTACTACGCGGGACGGTCGTGGTCGGAATATGTGGAACTACCGTTTGAAAAAAACATGGCCGGCGCATCTTTCACCGACATCAACACCGACATCAAGGACCGCAATCAGGTCTATTCAATAGAGACTGATTATATTAAGAAATGGGGCAACGGCAGGTTTAGCGCCGGGGCGTCATATACAGCAAATCGCAACCGGTCCCAATATGAAAATCTTGACGACCTTATTTTCCATCAGCGTCAGGACAGGGTCTATTTCTTTGCCGAATATTTCCACCGGTTCGGCAAATGGACGGCAACAGCCGGGATGGGCATGCAATACACTGACTTCCTTTTCAAAGAGACAAACCGGGGCAACCATTCATGGAGCCCGAGACCTCAAGCCACAGTGACATATTCGCTTAACCGTGACCATAATTTTAGATTAAGTTTCACGTCCTGGCAATCGGCGCCGTCATTGGTCGAGACCAATGTCGTTCCGCAACAGATTGACGGGTTACAATGGAGAGTTGGCAACCAAGACCTCAAGACCTCAAGTTCCTATATGTTGACATTCATGTATGGATATAATCTCCCCCATGTCACAGGGTCGTTCGGCATCCGAGCCTATACATCACCCAACGCAATCACCCCGATATTATATTGGGACGATGACAAACTTATAACCACCTACGAGAACAGCACCGGCGGACTTCAAAACCTGTCATTCTTCCTCGCTCCGAGAGTGGAAATCATAAAGAACTGGCTAATGCTCGGTGCCTACGTCCAATACCGCATGGAACACATGCGCGGCACCGGCTATGACTTGCGTCACAACGCGTGGAGCGGCCAAGGGATGCTTGCCGTGCAGCATTGGGGATTTGTGCTCAGCGCTCAGTACCGCTATGCCCAGCGTGACCTATGGGGCGAAAAGATTTCATGGGGCGAAGATTTCAACATCATCGAACTTTCCTATAATTGGAAGAAATGGCAATTCGGTGTCGGTTGCATAATGCCTTTCGGCAAATATGACCGTGGGAGCAAATCACTCAGCAAATGGTATAAGAACGAGCAACACACCCGAATGGATATGCGCATGCCCTACTTGCAAGTCAGTTACAATGTCCAATGGGGACGTCAGAAGCGCGGTGTTCAAAAACTCATAAACACCGATGCAAGTGTCGACAAATCGACCACCGGCGGCCGATGACAATCATAGCCCGCGCCCTGATTTGCTATTTGGGAATATTTTTGGCGGTTTTGTAGTATTTTGGCAACATTATTGAGAAAAATGTTTCAAGATTTAAATCATCTTTGTAAATTAGCGATTGATTTAAAGAAAAACAAAAATGACTTCTCTTGCCATTATACCCGATACCTTAAACTGGCTATATTGGAGTCTGTTTATCGCATACATTGTGACAATATTGAGCATCGTTGGTGTGGTATTGTCAGAAAATCGCAATCCGCTTAAGTCGCTGGCGTGGATTACGGTGCTATTGCTATTGCCCGTCGGCGGCATCATTCTTTATATCTTTTTTGGCCGTAACATCAAGAACCGCAGGATGATATCGAGGCGCAACCGCAGGCGTCTGTTGAAAGACGGGTCGACCTCGGTTGGCAACGGTAAACTGGAAGATCTGACCGGCGTCAACTACCGCATCGCTACGATGGCCCGCTCGCTTAGCGGCGGCGGCCTCTATGAGAACAACGGCATCGACATTTATTTTAACGGTGAAGACAAGTTTAAAGCATTTATTGCCGACATTAAACAAGCACGCAGTTATATCCACCTGCAATATTACATCTTTGAGGATGACACGCTTGGCAGCGAGGTTGCCGCAATTCTGAAAGAACGCTCGCGCGCAGGCGTCAAAGTGCGCATTATCTATGACCACATCGGCTCGCTACACGTCAACGGCAATTTCTTCAAAGAGATGCGAGAAGCCAGGATTGAGGTTTTCCCGTTCTTCAAGGTTGCATTCCCTCCCTTTGCCTCTAAAATTAACTGGCGCAACCATCGCAAGATTGTGGTTATCGACGGGCAGATTGGATATATCGGCGGCATGAACATCGCCGATCGCTATATCGACGGCGGCAAGAAGTTTGAGTCATGGCGCGACACCCATGTGCGCTTGACCGGTCCCGCCGTGGCAGCGTTGCAGTACTCGTTTGCCGTCGATTGGAATTTCATGGGCCAGCCGTTGATTGAGGAAGAAGCGGGCGGAGATGCACAAACCGGCGAAAACGTCGGCATTCAGTTAATTACCAGCGGACCAACAAGTAGATGGAGCAATGTTGCACTCGTTTTCCTCAAAGCAATATCCTCGGCTACAAAGCGCATCTATCTCCAGACGCCATATTTCCTCCCCACCGAGTCTCTCAACAAGGCGCTACAAGCGGCGGCACTCTCGGGAGTCGACGTGCGCGTTATGATACCGCGCCACAGCGATTCGGTAATCCTGACCAACGCGTCGTTTAGTTATGTTCACGACTGCATTCGGGCCGGAGTCAAGGTGTATCTCTATGACGCCGGGATGTTGCATGCCAAGACGATGATTGTAGATGATGATTGTGTCACCATCGGGTCCACAAACTTTGACTACCGCAGTTTTGAGCACAATTTTGAGGGTAACATTATTATCTACTCGGCCGACGTTAACAAACAGATGGTCAAGCAGTTTCATGAAGACATGAAGAAGAGCACACGCATCAAGATTGCCGAGTGGCGCAAGCGTCCCGTGCTCCAAAAAACCAAGGAATCAATATTCCGCCTCCTCAGCCCAATCCTGTAATCGGAGGGCCACTACTCCCCTGGTAAACGAGTAAAACAAAAGCGAGGCGGCATCATGACCGCCTTGCTTTCGTTAAATTTGAATATCAATTGTTGCTTATGTTGATGTTGATATTGCGGTTGTTGGTGGGAGT
>JAFLTK010000125.1 GCA_022511505.1 Muribaculaceae bacterium | reverse complement strand
ATCGGATGCCTTCCCTATTGTGGTCCGCCCTCTAAATACTCTTACCCCAAATCCGTCTAAGGCTCCCTTATCATTTTGTGGACCCACAATATAATTATCTAAATCTTCTATTTCTTCAATGTTACCATAATGTGCATAAACATTTTTTGATACATTGTTTTCGGGATAATTTTTATCTTTATATATAAATTTCCCTTTGCCATGTGCCAATCCGAAATAAGTTGTATCACCAATCCATTCTATAGATGGGATACCCAACAACTTATTGTCAAATGGATGATACAATTTAACTCCATCCTTAGTTTCATCCCATTTAGGTTTGTCTTTAGAACAAGATATCAAACCTAAGAAACATAAGAAGATTAATAAGTATGATAAAGAGTTTTTCATAATGGTAGACAAAAATGTGTGGCAAAAGTACGTAAAAAGTGCCACTTTTACCCCCCCGATTGTTAAAAAGTGTTAACGAGCTGCTGTTTTGTATTTTATTTAATATCAATTGCTAATTATATCGGAGGCCACGGGTGAAGAAGTTCATTACCTCTGAAGTCGTATGCAACGCGCTTTTCGTTAACTTTAGCCCACACGACGCCATCCTCTAATTGAACATCGTCAAATCGAGGCTCGACAATCCAACGACCTGTGTTACAGTCTATATAGCCATACTTTTCATTAAATTTGACCCATTTGAAGTCGTTGTCGGCCGAACTGTTATACTTGGTTTCGGTTATATTTACAGGGACTATTTCAGTTCCGTCAAGTCTGTAGTAACCCTCGCGGCGTCCAATTTCAACCCTCGCGACGCCACACTCGTTAAACGAGTCAATCCAATCAAACTCGAGCGCAATTATTACCTTGCCGTGCCTGTCGACTACGCCCTCATTTTCATCAATAGTCACCTTAAACAACTCGGTGTCGGGGATCGTTTCAATCGCGTCATAGCGGGGATCTATCAGCCAATTTCCTTTCAAGTCGATGAGGCCGCTTTTACCATCTTTAGCCGCAAAAGCCTTTGTACCGTCTGATAGAATCTCGATGTGACTGAAACCGGGTTTCAGCACCATATTTCCCTCGGTATCTATTATTCCCCATTGCGAGGCGCGCCGGCGTGGAATGAATTTTTGGACCGCGGCAAGACCTTTGACAAAACTCGACGCATCATCAAATTGGGGCTCGATAACCCATTCGCCCGTGCGATCGATATACCCCCAATGTCCATTTACACCGGCACTTATGAGGTCTGAATCGAGAATGATTTGGCCAAGCTGGTCAAACTGAGGCTTGACAATCAAATTCCAACTATCGTCGACCAATCCCCATAGACCGTCAATTTTGATGCGGGCAATACCACCGGTAAACGGGTCCAGTTTATCAAACTTCAAGCCGTTGCCACGCTCGTTGCCGTCGGCGTCTATAATTACCATTTTTCCATCAATTCGTGCCCATCGGCGATCGTAATAGTCCACAGATACTTCATCATATACGGGTTTTGTGATGATTTTCCCATCGGTACCGACAAAGCCATATTTGCGCCCTTTCTGCACCGCAAAGACGTTGTCTCCAAATCGATATACATCCTTGTAAACAGGCTTTATAACCACGTCGCCGCGAGTGTTGATGATCCCAATCTTTCCTTTAAGCGACACCCGGGCAAAACCTCGGTCAAAATCGAGCATGTAATCATAGGTGGGAGGCACGACCTCAACACCGGCCTTATCGACCGCTCCCCATTTGCCGTCTTTCTGCACCACGGCAAAGCCTTCATTGACAACATTTATCCTATCATATTGAGGTTCAACGATAAAGTTTCCTTCAACGTCAATCAATCCCCATCCTTTCCCGCAGACCTTAACGGCAGCAAGGCCTTCGTTAAAATTCTCGCCATCACGCAACGTTGGCTCCACGACATATTTCCCTTTGGGGTCGATATAACCATAAGCATCTCCGGCAAAGTCTTTTATCAAGGCTCTACCATTGTGAAAATCATAGACTAAATCAAAAACAGGTTCAACCATCCATTTGCCTTCACCATCGATAAAGCCATATTTTCCGTTTTTAGACACTTTTATCAAACCTTCGCTCATAAAATGGAAGCTGTAGACTCTCAGCGCATCCATATCAAGATCGGTCAACCACTTGCCTTGATTGCTTATGTAGCCGACCTCGTCGTCAAAGGTGTGAATCTCATAGATACCTTCGTTTGACGAAAAGATATCGACAAGTTTTGGCTCAACAAACCATCCACCCCGGCGGTCGATAAAGCCCTTGTAGAGTCCTTTTTTCACCATGGCAATCTCGCCGTTAAACGGGGCTGCATCCTGAAGCGAGGGCAAGACAAGCCACTTACCGTCATTCTTGAGATATCCCCACAGTCCGTCGAGACGCACGCGTGCAATGCCGTCTTTGTCAAAATCGTCGGCAAACTGCAAAGTCGGTTCAACAACCCAATTGCCACTTTCATCCTTGAAGCCAAAAAGATTCTTTTCTCGTGTTTTTACCAACATATAGCGAGATTTATTAGTGAATGTACAAAAAGACTCATTTTTTAGAAGTTTTTGAACAGGGCATCGATGTGGCGGTTGGCGTCGAGGAGGCGCGCGGGGTCGATGTCGCCGCGCTCGACGGCACTGACAATCATCTCGACAAGGCGCGCGGGTCGGTCGGGCTCAAAGCCGGTGGTGATGTTGTTGCCGACGATTATCATGTCGGCGCCGGCATTGATGGCAAGCACGAGCGCGCGTTCGATGTCATAATTGTCGATAATTCCTTGCATATAGAGGTCGTCGGTGATGACAACGCCGTCATACCCCATCTGCTCGCGCAGGATGCCGGTGATGATAGCCCTCGAGAGGGTGGCGGGATAGTCAGGGTCGAGCCGTCGGTTGAATATGTGGGCCGTCATGATGGCATCGGCTTGTCGACCGTCAATCAATCGTTTAAAGGGAATGAGTTCGTCGGGGCTCCAAGTCGTGGTAACGTCGGTCAGCCCATAGTGGGAATCGGACGTGGCGCTGCCGTGTCCGGGAAAATGTTTCAGCGTAGCGAGGACGCCGGCAGCGTGGAAGGCATCGACAGCCGCCGCGGCGTGGAGCGCAACCGAGTCGGGGTTGGCGCTATATGCGCGGTCGAGGCCGCCGATGACGGGGCAAGAGTCGCTGTGGATGTCGACCTCGGGCGCCAGATTCAGATTGATACCATAGTCGGCCAACTGTCGTGCCAACATCGCGCTCCGGCGATAGGTCGAGTCGACGCTACCGGTGGCACCAAGCGCCCGCGCGCTCGGAGTGCCCTCAAAGCCATATCGCGGTTTGAGTCGCTGCACGAGGCCACCCTCCTGGTCAACGGCAATCACGAGCGGATAGCCGGCGAGGCGACGCAAGTCGGCCGTCAGTTGCCTCAACTGCTCGCGCCCGGTCACATTTCGGCTCCCGAGTTCGCGCGAACCCGTCAGGTCGACATCAAACAGGATGATGCCGCCCACCTTCTGCTCGGTCAGATACCCTACAACCGGGTTATCAGCCGTCACCGTGTCGCCCTTGAAGCCAACAATCAACATGCGCGCCGCCAGCCGAGCGAGCGAGTCGCGCGACAGCGACTCGGCAGCCACCGCAGCCATCGCAGCCGCGATGGCGACAACAAGTATCAGAATCCTTTTCATACCGCTCCAAATTTACAACATTTTCCCCACCAAACCGCAATTAAATCGCGATTTTATGAAGCGGACTTTCAACCATTAGCTTCAATATCTCGAATTCCCTTCAAGAATATTTAAATTTTGCCTGTAATTTGCTATAGGAAATAAAATTATCGATTTACTTTTTGAATGTCAGTTGGTTAAATTGCCATTCTTGTGTCCAGAACAGGACGCTGAACATAAAACACTATGCAACACTTATAACACGCAAGAATTTGTATTTTAGCAGGTTATAAAATTTAAGTTTGAGACTGATTGATTTTGTCGGTGCAAATTTGCAAATTGTCGGTGCAAATTTCGTATATTT
>JAFLTK010000124.1 GCA_022511505.1 Muribaculaceae bacterium | reverse complement strand
AATACTGCCGAGGTCGCTTTCATGGGTTTGCAAGAGGGACTTGAGGCCGTTCTCGAGCAAGAGAAAATGCAGCAGATTCTCGACCTGTCGGCCCGTCAGAGTCTGTCGCAAGAGAACCTGCGCGACATCATGCAGCGCCACGTCCGCGTTGAGAAAGTCGTTATCAAGGACATCAAACTGCGCACGTTTATCACCGAGGGCGAGTCGCGCGACGACCTCGCCGCCCACGTCTATGACATCACCTACGGGACCGTAAACCCCGGCGTCGACACCATCGCCGTCATTGACGACTCGATTGTTCGCGGAACGACCTTGCGCCAGTCCATCCTCTCGATGCTCGGCCGCCTCAACCCGCGTCACGTCGTCATCATAAGTTCGTCGCCCCAAGTTCGCTATCCTGACTGCTATGGCATCGATATGTCGCGCATGACCGACTTCATCGCCTTCAAAGCCGCCGTCGAGTTGCTCAAAGAGCGCGGCATGCAGTCGACGCTCGACCGCGTCTATGAGCGGTGCCTCGCCATGCAAGACTTGCCCGACGATGAGATAGTCAACTGTGTCAAAGAGATTTACGAGCCGTTTACCGACGACGAGATTTCTCGCAAAATTGCCGACCTGCTGACCCCCGCCGGCTACAGCCCCCGCGTCACCATCATCTATCAATCGCTCGACGGACTCCACAAAGCCATTCCCGGCCATCCCGGCGACTGGTACTTCTCGGGCGACTACCCGACACCCGGCGGCACACGCATCGTCAACCGCGCCTATATCAACTACTACCGCGACAACCTCACCCGGTAACTTCTAATTCGCGTAAGGACAAAAAAAATTACTCGTCATCCCGACGGGTAATCTTCTTAACCTTAAATCTAATACCATGAAAAACACGTTGCAAAGATAAGGTGTTTTATGTTATAAAACATAATATTTCAACACAAAAATCTTTGGTATTAACAAGATTTAACAATCGCTACGCAAATATCGCCGTTTGTTTAATGGATGTTAACAAAATTATAAACACAATCAACACCATCAAGGTGTCAAAGACATTCGGGGCACGCCGATAATCATGATTTTTTGCCCGCCTCGGCAGGTATGAGTCCGAGGGGCGAATGTGAGGCCGATGACGCGAGGTCGAAAATGAGCCGAAATTGGCGTTTCCAAAATTATTTTCCCCCTAAACAGGGGTAGACCACATTTTTTTGACTAACTTTGTGGCTGAAATCCTATATTTCCTTTCATTTCACATTATTTCTGCTATTGATGAAACTACTCTCTAAACTATTCATTGCTGTTTTTGTGGCAATTTGCTCGGCGGCAACCGTCAATGCTCAGGATGTTTTAATACCTGTCGATGATATTGACACCCAGGCGCCGGCGTTTGACGTCGACTCACTTCTGGCGACTTACCCCACGCGCTCGTTTGAGCCCATCCCGGCATATATGTTCCGCCCGGCAGTGTTTGACACCTACCGCATGCTCGACACGCTGCCCCTCGACCCGAAAGCCAACGGACTGACCGACCCGGCATTCGATTGGATTAACGACAACGAATTTAACACCTATATCATCAACCGCGCACGCCAGGACTATATGATAAACAACCCGCAGGAGGTGCGCTACAACGAGAGCCTACTCCCCGAGCCTCCCAAGAAATTTCGCGCGGTTGTCGACCCGGCCATTGCCAAAATCGTCATCAGCGAGGTCCCCGTTTCTGAGCAGACACTTGTGGCCGAAGTCAACACCGACTTCAAGCGCCGCAACTGGCTTCACGACTTCAACAGCCTCCTCCAGTTTTCACAGGCGTTTGTGTCGCCCAACTGGTATCAAGGTGGCAACAACAATATCAACATCCTGCTGGGCCTGAACCTCGACATCAAACTCAACCCGGCGTTCTATCCCAACTTGCTGTTTGAGAACTCGTTCTCCTACAAGCTGAGCCTTAACGGCGCCCCCGAAGACGAGGTTCGCACCTACAGCATCAGCGAGGACCTGCTCCAGTTCACCTCAAAGTTTGGCTACAAGGCCGCTCGCCACTGGTACTACTCGGTCAATGCTGTGCTTAAAACCCAGATTCTCAACAACTACAAGATTAACACCAAGGACGAACTGACCGCAGCGTTTTTCTCGCCCGGCGAATTGAACGTCGGTCTCGGTATGACCTACAACTACAACAGCCCCGGCGGCAAATTTTCGTTCAACGTGGCCATTTCGCCCCTCTCCTACAATCTCAAGACTTGTTTCAGTGACCGTCTCGACGTTGAAAAGTTTGGCATAAAGGTCGGACGACACACTGCCAACGAAATCGGTTCCAGCCTCGAGGCTAAAATGACCTGGCAGATGCGCAGCAACATAAAGTGGACGTCACGCCTCTTTGCTTTCACCGATTATGGTTACATTCAGGGCGACTGGGAAAACACTATCTCGATGAGTGTCAGTAAGTTCCTGTCTACACAACTTTATTTCCATCTGCGCTATGACTCCCAGAAAGGTGCCGAAATTCTCGAAGGCCGCTGGCGCGACTGGCAGCTGAAAGAAATCCTCAGCTTTGGTCTCTCCTACACCTTCTCAAGTTACAAGTAACAACCCATGAGGCGGCTGGCGGCACTCTTGGCGGCACTGCTGGCACTGGCCATCACGGCCGGTGCCGCGTCACCTAAACTGCCCGGCCGCCAGACGGTTATCGACGGATATTCCAATCCCGACAGCGTAATGGCCACACTCGCCTCGATGCCGCTCGACGTCATCGAGGGAATGTGGCTGTTCTCGTCAAGCGGCGCCCGCATCGCCATCGTCAAGACGCCGCGCGACGCCGCCCTCAGCGCCGACTATGTCGCCGTCACTATCGACGGCGCCGACCGCTCGTTGCGTCCCGGGACGGTCGTGGGCCTTATCAACCGCGGCGGCGAGCGCGGCACCTATCTCGCCACCTTCTACCGCGAGCATCATCTCTCGGGTATCGGCCTCACCGGCAGTCGCAAATTTACCCTCCATCTTGCCGACGACCGCGCCTTCTTGAGATTTGTCCCGGTCCACGCCCCCTTGCGCGTTAACCTGCCATCGCTGCTCCCCGGCATTGCCGGCCGGGTGGTGCGCCGTGGCTATGTCAACCGCCCCGCCGACGGTTGCATGCGCGTGTTTCCCGAACCCCTTAAACCCGTTGAACCCCGCTATCTATGAAACGCCTCCTCCTCGCCGTTGCCGTTATCATTGTAACCGCGGCCGTCACCGCCGGCGGTCAAAATACCAAGCGCCCCAAACTGAAAGTCAAGGAAACGACCGAGACACCGTCGGGCAACAAGGCCACCATCGACACCATTGCCTCGCCCGAGGGGGCCATCACCCTCAGCGGGTATGACAAACCGCTGCAAACTCGCGTCGAGACCATCTTTGTCACCAACAACTACACGCGCCGCTTGCATGCCATTCGCCTCATTATCAACTACACAGACCTCGCGGGACGGCAACTCCACAGCGCCACGCGATGGGTTTCTTGTGACATCCCGCCCGGCGAGACACGCATGGTAACTTTCGGCTCCTGGGACCGCCAGCAATCATTCTATTACCGTCACTCGCGGCGCCCCGTGCGCGCCTCCGGCACCGCCTATGACATCACCGTCACCATCCCCTCCATTGCCGTAGACTAAATCCCATCCCGCTCCCCGGTAAAAAGAAATGACGCCCGACATCAACGTCCGGCGCCACTCCTCGTATCGGATATAATTTAAAAGGATGAATAAACCACATCTCAACTTGATGTGATATCCGCAAAGATAGTAACAAAAATCTAAAAAACAAATAAAAATTGTGTTTTTTTGTCATTATTCGGTAAAATTATCCTCTAAATTGCAATTTTTGGCCTCAAACGCTCCAACCCCGCTCCAATTTTGTTTAATCGCCGTTAAAGCATTATAAAACGGCAATAGATGAAAAAAGTTGAAAATAGATTTGCACAATTGCAAAGAAAGCCTTACCTTTGCATCGCTTTAGAGCCATAGAGGCTTTGAGCATGTAGGATTGTCTTATGGTGTAATGGTAGCACTGCAGTTTTTGGTTCTGCCTGTCTT
>JAFLTK010000123.1 GCA_022511505.1 Muribaculaceae bacterium | reverse complement strand
ATCCGGTCGCATCAGGAACCACAGGCCGGCCCCCATGAAGACGAAACAAACAATGAGACTTGCCTTGATTCTCTCTTTAAAGAAGAATGTCATAATGACGGCGACCATTATCGGGTAGACAAAGAGCAATGTTGACGCTACGCCCGAGTTCATGTAATTATAACTTTCAAAGAGCGTTAACGACGACAACGCCATTAAAATCCCAAGAGCCGTCACCGGAATCAACTCGTTCTTTTTCAGGTGAAAGTCAAGCCGGCGCACCGTCATCAGACATGCAAGTAGCGGAATACCAATGCAATATCTGAAAAGCAAAACCGAGTTTGGGTTCATTCCGGTTTCATAAAGGGGAATGGCAAACGCCGGGTTTGTGCCGTATGCAGCCGCCGCAAAAGCCGCAAGTATATATCCTTTAAATCTTCCCATATCTTATTCTGATGCTATAGCCTTAAATTCGCCGCAAAATTACAAAAAATCTCGCTCAACACCTCGCCCTGACGCAAGGCGTTATTAAATAACCGTCGCCACAGCGATGCCGACACAAACCCATCATCGAAATAGTTGGATGAGATGAAATTAGATGAAAAAACTAATTTTATAGCCAAAACCGGGGTAATATTTTGTAGATTTGGAAATTAGCGCTATATTTGTGAAATCAAGGACGGCGGTTGGTCGCCGCTGTCCCTAGAAGGATGAATTAACCCTACCTTATTATACCATGAAAGTGAAACAGTTGTTGTTGGGCGACGAGGCATTTGCCTTAGGTGCTATTGAAGCCGGGTTGTCGGGAGCCTATGCCTACCCGGGAACACCGTCGACCGAAATTTTGGAGTTTGTGCAACAAAATCAACTCGCTACCGAGCGACGTATACACTCGCGGTGGTCGTCAAACGAAAAAACAGCGCTTGAGGAAGCGCTCGGGATGTCATTTTGCGGAAAACGCTCGATTGTGTCTATGAAACACGTCGGGCTCAACGTTGCCGCCGACCCGTTTGTCAACTCGGCCTTTACAGGAGTCAATGGTGGCATGCTTGTCGTTGTGGCCGACGACCCGTCGATGCATTCATCTCAGAACGAGCAAGATACGCGATTCTATGCCGACTTTGCCATGCTGCCGCTCCTCGAGCCGTCAACCCAGCAAGAAGCCTATGACATGGCCGCCGCCGGGTTTGAACTCAGCGAACGGTTGAAAGTGCCCGTCGTCGTCAGATTTGTGACCCGACTCAGTCATTCCCGCGCCGTCGTTACTTCTGTCGAGAATCCTCGACCCGAGAATCCCCTGTCCTATCCCGCCGACCCACGCCGGTGGGTCCTCATGCCCGGAAACTCACGCGTGCGCTACAAGCAACTCATTGCCGAGCAGGACCTCATGGTTGACGAGGCCGAGCGCTCACCCTTCAACCGATGGAACGGCGGGACCGATACCCGCCTTGGTATCGCCGTCAGCGGTATCGCTGCAAACTATCTTGATGAACTTTTTCCCGGAGGTAGTTGTCCATTCCCCGTCGTCAAAATCGCGCAATACCCCCTCCCGGTCAAGATGCTCGGCCGCCTCGCCGAGACTGCCGACCGCATTGTTGTCATCGAAGAAGGTCAGCCCTACATTGAGCAACACCTCCGCGGAACGCTCGACAACGGCGCGGTACCTATTCATGGTAAACTCGACGGCTATCTGCCTCGCACGGGTGAACTAACTCCCGACGACGTTCGCAGCGCCATCCGCCGCCTCGCTCCATGGCTCGTCACCATCGACGACGTCACCGCCAAATCCGCCTCTGAGATTGTCGCCCCGCGACCCCCGGCACTGTGTCAAGGTTGTGGCCACCGCGACGTATATGACGCCCTCAACGAGGTCCTCGCCCGATATGACAGCCCCAAAGTGTTTGGCGACATAGGGTGTTACACACTCGGCTGGCTGTCACCTTTCAATGCTATCGACACCGTTGTCGACATGGGTGCTTCAATCACCATGGCCAAAGGAGCCGCCGACGCCGGACAGCATCCCGCCGTCGCCATCATCGGAGACTCGACTTTCACCCACTCGGGGATGACCGGGCTTCTCGACGCCGTCAACGAGAACACACCCGTCACCATCATCATCAGCGACAACCTGACGACCGGAATGACCGGAGGACAAGATTCCCAAGGAACCGGGAAACTCGAGGACATCTGTCGCGGAATCGGTGTCGACCCTGCACACGTCTGCACCATCGACTCCCACCCTCGCAACCACGCAGACCTTACCGACCTCTTTGCCCGAGAAATTGAATATCAGGGAGTTTCGGTTATCGTTGCACGCCGCGAGTGCATCCAGACCGCCCGCCGCCATGCCAAACAAAAGAAACAATAACACCACCCCAAAACCAAAGACATTACCATGAAATCAGATATCATCCTTGCCGGTGTTGGTGGACAGGGAATCCTATCGATTGCCACCGTCCTTGGGACAGCCGCCCTTGCCGACGACCTTTACATCAAGCAAGCCGAGGTTCACGGAATGAGCCAGCGTGGAGGCGACGTGCAGAGCAACTTGCGCCTATCCTCAGAGCCCGTCGCCAGCGACCTAATCCCCCTCGCAGGTGCCGACCTTATCATATCCATAGAGCCGATGGAGGCCCTTCGTTACCTGCCCTATCTTTCACCCCAAGGTTGGGTTGTTACCTCGACCATACCCGTTGTCAACATTGCCAACTATCCCCCGATGGAACGCGTCATGGAGGAACTCGAGCAGATAGACAACGTCGTTGCCCTCGACATGGATTCGATTGCCCGAAGTGTCGCCTCGGCCCGCGCCGCCAACATGGTTCTTCTCGGAGCCGCATCGCCGTTCATCGATCTCGAACCCGACGCCATCCGCGATGCTATCCACACCATTTTTGCACCAAAAGGCCCCAATATTGTCGACGCCAATGTCAAAGCTTTCAACGCCGGACGCGACTTTGCGCTGACCATGTCCTCCAGCAAGAAATAATTAAACTCTTGCTTCGCTCAAATTGAAGTTTAAGAGTTTAAAGGGAGTCAGTGAAATCGCAAGAATCACAACCATCAAAGTACTTCCTACTCCTCACTACTCTCTATTCACTACTAACTATTCATTATCCACTATGTTTCCCGTAGAAAGAAATATATTTGACCGCGCCAAGACACGATGTGGAATCATAGACCTTGGCTCAGCCACCATACGCCAGATATGTGCCCTTGCCGCCGAACTTGAAACCATTGCCGCCGAGGAGTCGGTCCACCTCGAGATGGGCAATCCGGGACTGCCCGCCTCGGCCGTAGGTGTCGAGGCCGAGCGTCGTGCCCTTGCCGAAGGTTGCGCCGGGATATACCCCAACATCGCCGGTATTCCCGCCCTCAAAGACGCCGGAGAGCAATTCATCAAAGCTTTCATGGACCTCGACATACCTGCGCGGTGCATCATCCCTACCGTTGGCTCCATGCAGGCCTGTTTCACCCTGTTGTTGCTACTCGGACAGCGCCAGCCCGGTCGCGACACTATTCTATACCTCGCCCCCGGTTTCCCTGTGCAGCGAAATCAGGCCAAATTGCTTGGACTGAACACCCGCTCGTTTGACATCTACAGCTACCGAGGCGAGGCTATGGAAAAACGCCTGCGCCAAGAACTTGCCGACGGACGCGTCACCGCCCTCATCTACAGCAATCCTAACAACCCCGCGTGGACCAACTTCACCGAACAGGAACTCGAAATAATAGGACGATTGTGCACCGAGTTTGACGTCATCGCCATCGAGGATGTCGCCTACTTTGCGATGGACTTTAGAACCGACTTCTCCCATCCTTTCAATCCACCCTATCCACCATCAATCGGAAGATATACTTACAATTATATCATGATGTTGTCGAGTTCAAAGATATTCAGTTATGCCGGACAACGAATAGCCCTCGCGTGCTTCAGTCCCGCCGTCTTTGACCGCCAATACCCATTCCTGCAACGATTCTACGAGATGCCGACCTTTGGAGACGCCTACGTCTTCGGTGTGCTGTATTGCGCCTCATCAGGAACAAGCCATTCAGCCCAATATGCCATGACTGCAATGCTTAACGCTGCAACGAGAGGTGAACTGAACTTCGTTGCCGAG
>JAFLTK010000122.1 GCA_022511505.1 Muribaculaceae bacterium | reverse complement strand
TTGTCCCGGAGGGACAATCTTTAGCTCGTTGCTTCCCCGCACAGCTCGCTGCGCTCGCATGCGTGGGGTTCTTGAAGGAGGTGCCGCTCCGCGGCAAGATGCTCGCCCCGGCGCCGGTTATCCCGCACTTCGATTTTTGTGATTTAGCAAAAATATGTAATTTTGTGAAAAATACATGCAATGAAACACAACTGGGAATATAAACGCCTCGGCGACGTCTGCGATTTTGAAAGAGGAGTAACCTACACAAAATCTGATGAAAATCAAGAACCTACAAGTGTTGTTATACTTCGTTCTAATAATATAAATCTATCAAATTCAGTATTAAATTTAGATAACTTAAAATATCTTAGAGAAGATTTTGAACTAAAAGACAATAAGACATTAAAAAAGAATAGTATCTTAATTTGCATGTCTAATGGAAGCATAGAGCATGTAGGTAAAACTGCTTTTATTGATAAGGATAGCAATTATGGATTTGGTGGCTTTATGGGTTTAATTAAACCTTTTGGCGAAATCCCAAAATATATATATTATGTTTTTAAGTCATCAATTTTTTCTAACTTTCTTTCTAACTTAAATAGAGGTGCAAATATTAGAAATTTGCAATTTTCAAAACTTGAGAAACTACTTATTCCTGTTCCACCTCGGGAGGTGCAAGAGCAGATTGTGTCCGAGTTGGATACTATAACTGAGGGGATAGCGGCATTGCGCGAGCAAGTTGCTGACCTTGACCGACTCGCTCAAACCCTTTTCTACGAAACATTCGGCGACCCAATCTCCAACCCCAAAGGCTGGCCGGTAATGAAACTCGGAGAAGTTTGTAATTTAAAAGCAGGTAAAGCAATATCAGCAAAAGATTTAACAGAAAATAAATCATCAGGATTATATCCATGTTATGGTGGAAACGGAATAAGAGGTTTCATAGATAGGAAATCCCATTCGGGCAATTATAGCATAATCGGACGACAAGGTGCATTATGTGGAAATGTATCATTAGCACAAGGCGACTTTTATGCCACCGAACATGCCATTGTAGTTACTCCCACAATTGAATCAAATTTCATCTGGATGTATACTGTTTTAAAGGAACTAAATCTAAATCGATATGCAAAAGGGGCAGCGCAACCGGGTATTTCGGTAGGAGTCTTAAATGAAATTGATATCCCAGTTCCTCCGCTTTCTTTGCAACAACGATTTGCTGAGCAAATAGAGGCTATTGAGGCTATGAAAGCTACATTAGCTACTCAGATTGCCGATGCCCAAACGCTCCTCGACAGCCGCATGGACCACTGGTTCAACTAAAACAACAAATCGCGATGGGAATCAACACGATACACGGCGATTTCTTCCTTCTGGTGTATCAAAGTGGCCAAAGTATTGTTGACAGTGTCAGTGAAAATCGTCCCGGAGGGACGAGATTTTACGTCGAGAAGTTTCCCCACCTCGCTAAGATTCGGTCGAGCTAAAGATTGTCCCTCCAGGACAATTCTCCGAGGGGAGCGCCTACCCCGCACTGCGCGCTTCGCGCTTGTACGGGGTTAATGAAATAGCCATCGCTCCGCGATGTCACGTCTCCCAATACCTCAACCGCTATGGCAAATCATCCGTTCCCATCACCCGGTGAGCGCCATATCGCAGACCGTGAAAGACAAACTTTCAATTGCGCGCATGCGCGATTGAACTCTGATTAATCTGATTACTCCACGATGGAAGGGTGTGGGTGTAATGTAACCATCCGAAACGGGCCGGCTTTCAGTCGGCTTTTTTCGGATGGCTACAACCAATCAGGGTTGAGAGCCGGCCGAGAGTCATCAACATGAAAAGCCCGGGGCGCGAGGCGCCTCGGGCTTTTCTTATTGGGGTTTAATCAGTGTCAGCAGATTAGCGAACGTAAACCTTAGAAGCGGTCTTACCGTTGCTGCGGATGAAGATGCCCTTTGAGGGGTTCTCAACCTGTACGCCCTGGAGGTTGTAGTAAACAGTGGGAGCGTTGTTGTTGTCAACAGCTACCGAAGTTACACCGCTCTCGTCGCCGGGAGTCTTGTCGAAGATGATGGTTGAGTTCATGTTGTCGGCTGCGCCGTTCCAAGTGTAGAACTTGTCCCAAGCACCGGCCATGTTGAAGCCTACGCCTTCGCAGTAAACGACATCACCATCGAGGGTGCTGGTACCGTCTTCGTTGATTTCGTCACCGAGAGCAGCGATGATGGTTTCCTTGTCATACTGTGAGTAGTAGTTGAGGTAGAGACCGAGCCAGTTGATACAGCAGAGGTCCTGACCGCTGTTGCTGATGCCACACGGAATCTTGTCGAGAACGGCAACGAAGTCGGGGTTGCCGAGGTCCATCTGGATGTAACCCTTACCGGTGCTACCGAAGATTTCGGCGAGTTCGAGGTAGGGATTAACGATGCGATAGATGTCGGTGTTTACGTTGTGGCGCTGGATATTGATCTCGAGGGGAAGATCCTCGGGCATAGCCTGCGAGCCGTCGTTGAACTGGAGGGCGGGAACCATCCAACCGTCGAGGAGGACGCCGGTGCAATAGTCGCTCCAGTTTTCATCGGGAACAGAGGGAGCAAACTTGTTGGCGTAGGTGAGGGCATACCAACCGAGTTCTTCCTGATAGGGGTCACCGATAGCAAAAATGTCGAGTTCCTCGAAAGTGATGGTAAGACCGTCGAGAGTACCGATAACGTCGGGCTCGTTGCTCATACCGTCTTCGATTTCATAGTCGGCGTTTACGCTCTTGAGGTAGAAATAGATAGCGCCGTCGCTGTCCTCGCCCATATACTGGAAGTTGGGGATATCGAGGATACCGCTCTGGATGTCGATGATGGCGAGCACGGGGTCAAACATGCCGGGCATGAGGTCGATGGCAACCTCGCCGCTCTTTTCGTCGGTAACAGTGATTGTGATTTCGTTACCGAGAGCGCCGCTGCTTGACAAGAGGCTCTGGCCGTCCCACTCGTAGGTACCTTCATAGTCGGCGATAGTCAGGGCTTCACCTTCGGCCTTGGCAGGGGCTTTCTTAACGAGCTTGCCGCTGTTGAGTTTACCGGCAGCGAGGTCGGTTACTTTTTCAGTGCTGAAACGCTCTACCTGACCGACGGTAGATTTGATACGCTGAGCAGCGTTTGCCGATACACAAACTGCCGCTGCAAGTGCTAATGCGTAGAATTTCTTCATACCTTAGTTCTGTTTGTTAAGTTAATATTTGATTTACCTTAAAAATTGTTCCTATTGTAGAATGATTGTGCAAAGATATATCTAATTTTTATAATTAGAAACAAATTTGCGAAAAAATCGCGGTTTTTTGGCAAAAAATCAGAAAAAATGCCACTGAGGGCGACAAATGTAATGAAAAACGCGAAAGGAGCCCGCGGTCGGTAATGACCACGCGCTCCTTGCGCTACATATTTCAAAGTTGTCTGGCTTCGATAGAGTATTGTTATTGTTGGTGCTGTTGTTGCTGTTGATTCATTAAAAACAATAACAACATTAACATCATTAACATCAATAAAAACATTAACAACCGTTAGAGTTCGGCGCGAGCCGAGATTTCGGCGGCTTCGGCGTCGAGCAGGGGCTCGATGTCGTCCTTGCCGGTGACGACGATGCGGTCATACTCGCGCAGGCCGGTGCCGGCGGGGATGAGGTGGCCGCAGATGACGTTTTCTTTCATGCCCTCGAGGGTGTCGACCTTGCCGTTGATGGCGGCTTCGTTGAGCACCTTGGTTGTCTCCTGGAACGAGGCGGCCGAGATGAAGCTGCCTGTCTGGAGAGCGGCGCGAGTGATACCCTGGAGTATCTGCTCGGAGGTAGCAGGGATGGCGTCGCGAACGGTGATGAGTTTCAGGTCGCGGCGTTTGAGGGCTGAGTTCTCGTCGCGCAACTTGCGGGCGGTGATAATCTGACCGGCGCGGACGTTCTCTGAATCGCCGGCATCGATGACAAATTTCTTGCCCCAGATGCGGTCGTTCTCGTCGATGAACTGGCGCTTGTCGACAATCTGAGCCTCGAGGAAGTTGGTGTCACCCGGGTCGATGATGTTGACTTTGCGCATCATCTGGCGAACGATTACCTCAAAGTGCTTGTCGTTGATCTTCACGCCCT
>JAFLTK010000121.1 GCA_022511505.1 Muribaculaceae bacterium | reverse complement strand
GCTCCAGTTCTCGTTGACCACAATCATCTCCGTACCCATCAAACCGCCGGCGGTGTCCTCGTCATACTTGAGGAGGTCCAAGATGTCGCCGGCTTGCTCGACGTCGTCAATGTGGCTCAAAATCTCGTCACGCTCGTCCTCGTCGAGTTCCTGGATGATGTCGACGGCGTCATCAGTGTCCAGATGGTCGATAAATCGGCGCGCAATCTTCTCGGCGGGGATAGTTGAGAGCAGTTTGCGGCGGTCGTCCTCGTCGAGTTCCATGAGGACGTCGGCCGCCACGTCATCTTCCAGCAGTTTGTAAAGAAACTCGGCCTCGCTAAGATTGAGGTCCTGATAGAGGTCGGCAATGTCGGCCGGGTGAAGGTCGGCAAGCAGGCGGCGAGCAGCGGCTTCGTCGCCCCTCGCGATAATCTCGCGAACGTTTTCCAGATATTCAGGTGAGTAGTCTTTCATCTCTATAACTTAATGACGTGATTGTGATACAAGATTGGTCAGGGTGATAAATTCGTCGACGCTGAGTTGCTCAGGGCGCATGGCCAGCAGGGGCGAGTCGGGCAGGGGAGCGCCCGGGGGCAAGAGCCCCTTGATGGAGTTGCGGATCGTCTTGCGTCGCTGGCCGAATGTGGTCTTTACTATCGTCTTAAAGAGCCGCTCGTCGGCGCCGAGGTCGGTGCGGCCGTTGGGCACCATTTTGATGACGCCGCTCTGCACCTTAGGGGGCGGATTGAATACTCCCGGCGGGACGCTGAAAAGGTAACTGATGTCAAACCACGCCTGAAGCAACACGCTCAGTATGCCGCGCGCTTTGGTGCCCGGAGCGGCGGCGAGGCGCTCGGCAACCTCTTTCTGCAACATGCCCGAGCAGCACGCTATCCGCTCGCGATATTCGAGCACGTGAAAAAATATTTGTGACGAAATATTATAGGGGTAATTGCCTATGACACAGAACTTACCGTCGCCCGGCATCACCTCGTTGAGATTCATTTTCAAGAAGTCGCCTTCGATGATGCGGCCGTCGAGCGTTGGGAACGTGGCGCGCAGGTAGTCGACGCTCTCAGTGTCGAGCTCGGCGACAACAACGTCGTGGCCCTCGTCGAGCAGGAAGCGAGTCAGCACGCCCATGCCGGGACCAACCTCTATGACGGGCGTGTCCCGGAAGTCGTCGAGGGTCGCGGCGATGCGTCGTGCCACGCTCAGGTCGGTCAGAAAGTGCTGACCTAAAGCCTTTTTGGGTCTAACTGCGGTCATGGCTGCTCAGGGTTAGGGATTCTGAATATCGAGAAATTGACGCTGCCGTAGGTGCGATGGTCCACAAAACCGGGCAACGCCGAGAAATCATGTTTCGACGAGTGTTCAACGATGACCAAGCCCCCCGGGCGCGTCATCCCCGAGTCGAGGATAAGCGCGGGAATCTCGGCAAAGCGCGGGTGGTCGTAAGGCGGGTCGGCAAACACCAGATCGTAGGCCGCCGGAGAGGCCGCCGCGATGAAGCGGAACACGTCGCCGCGCACCAGCCTATGTCCCTCGGCGCCAAGTTCCTTGACGACCTTGGCGATAAAGCGCTGTTGAACCGACGCGTTCTCGACCGATGTCACCGAGCGGCATCCTCGCGAAAGCAATTCGAGCGACACAGCGCCCGTGCCGGCAAAGAGGTCAAGGGCGTCGATATCCTCGAGGTCAATCAGGTTGGTGATGACATTAAAGATGTTTTCGCGAGCCATGTCGGTCGTGGGGCGCGCTGATATGTTGGTAGGGACAGTGAAACGGCGTCGCCCGTATTTTCCTGAGATTATTCGCATAGCGGCAACACAATTAGGTCAAACGGTGCTTTGATGACATCGCGGCCGGCCTTGAACATTGTCGAGGGGAAGATGACCGGCATCACCGAGGCAATATAAGAGCGGAGGGTGGGGACAATCTCGTCGCGCACCGTCGGCGAGCCGGCTATCAGCAACTCGGTTGTCATCGGGTCGAGGCCCAGCGACTTGTAACTTGCCATTATATAATAGATGGCATCGAGCGGCTCTCGATATTTCATGGTGTTTATCATCAACACCTCGGCGTGGTCAACGGCGATGAGGTCTATCGACTCGGGACGCAGGTTGGCATACATGCGGCGCACGTTGGCGCGCTTGCCCGAGGCCACAAAGTAGTTGCAAAGGGGCGTCAAATGGCTGTAAAGTTCAACGTTGTAGAACGTTCGTTCCAGGAAGCCGGCGAGGTCGGGCTCCACCGAGAATGTCATCGAGGCGTTTACAGCCCCGAGTCGGTTGTCATAGACGCGGCCGTTGTCACCTTCAAAGGCAGCATGAAACAGCGCCGCGCGGTCGTCGGCATCCTCGACCTCAGGCGGGATGGCCATGAATTTGGATGTCTGGACAACGACCCTGACGCGCATGAAGTCACAGAGCAACAGCGGGTTGTCATAGATAGCCTCCTCGATGGCTTTCAGCGGCGAGACTGCTTGCGGGTCGAGGTCTATGTGGCGGTATATCAACGAGTTGTTTTCAAGTGGCGAGAAAAGTAACAGGTCAAGGGCTCCCGGAGCGACTCGCATGTTGAGTTGCCAAACCTCGGGGCGTTCTATCATCTCTTTGGGAAGCGACTGTGTTGACATGACGTTGATATTTTAATTTAACCAAGGCTTAATGTTTAGAGTTTCAGGTTCAGTCCTCTTTTGCAGGCTTAAGTTAAACTTTAAACTTCAACTTGAGCGAAGCGAGAGGTGAATTATTCCTCGACGGCAACACGGGGATTGGTGGGGTGGTGGGGCGAGGCGAGTTGAGGGACAACGACGGGAAGGGCGTCGGGGTTGGAAACCCCTTCGGGCAGGACGGTCACTTTGGTGCCGATGTGAATCATCGAGCGCAGTTTGAGGACCTCCTCGTCTTGCAGACGAATGCACCCCAGCGACGCGCGCGAGCCCATGGTCTCGTTGAAAAGCGTCCCGTGGATACCGATGGTATTGTTGCCCGGCACTCGCAGGCGCATGAAGAAGGGGCCATAGACGCCGCGCACGGCTCCGCGTCCGTCGCGGATGTTGTGGCGCCACTGGCTGGCATCCTCGATAGAGCCTATTTCAAAGGTCCCCTCGGGCGTGCGACAGTCGCCAACGCGCTCCTTGTCGCCCATGTTGCGGCCAACCGAGCAGACGGTCGAGAAAATCGGCGTCCCGTCGGCCTCATAGAGCGTCAACGTATAGTCGGCCTTGGAGATGACGATATAGCGCCCGGCGGGGATATCGCCGGTTTCACGAGCGCCCGCCACCGCGGCTATCATCAGTAATATAATAGGTAATATCTTTTTCATTGGGGGTAGAGTTGCTTTAAACTATGCAAAATTAATCAAAAACAATCAAAAGTGCAAAACTCCTTGGCCGTTTGCCGCCCTTTTTATACCTTTGCGATGGATTTTTGATGACAAATTTTCCAAAGATGAAAAAATATTTACTTTTTGTGGCCCTGTTGCCGCTTCTCCTCGCCTCGTGCGGCAAATTGTCCAAAGAGGCAAAAGGGATGATAGGCGACTACTATATTTCAGAAGTTAGCATTGACACCCCCGTGTTGCAACTCAAGGAGGACGGAACGTGTGTCCGCACAGCCATTCGCCCCAACTATGTCACCTTCAGTGTTGAGGGTAAATGGAATGTCAAAAACGACTCGCTCATCATCGACCTTGACCCAAACCGCATCACCTGGGAGGGGGACCGCTCGATGATTGGCGATTTTCCGACCCACACCGCCTACTATATCAGCGCCTTCAACGGGCTCAACCTCGAGGTTGTCAGTGATGGATTGACCTACTCGCTCCACCGACGTGTCAAGACCAACGATTGAAGTTTAGAAGTTTAAAGGGGGTTCCAAAATAAACACTACGATTACCATGAAGATACTCCGACCCACGACACTGCGCTCCATTGCTCTAACTCTATTCGCAATATTTGCGCTGACCGCCATTCAGGGATGCTCGTCGCCCGACACTGCCGCCGAGATTGCCGCTGCCGACAATGCTATTGCCGACGGCGACAATAACCTTGCCCGCCAAATCTGTGACAAATTGCTCGATAAAAACGGCTCCTCTCTTTCGGCCACCCAGTTGGCCCACTTGTCGCTGCTCTACATGCAACTCGCCGACGCCAGCGACGATAGCGACGGCATCGACCGCGCA
>JAFLTK010000120.1 GCA_022511505.1 Muribaculaceae bacterium | reverse complement strand
ATGCGCCGCTGATGCCAATGACAATCAGCAACTCAATTCCAAAGAAGACCCACATCATCCAATTGTGTTGGGCCATGAGGTTAAGGAAGCCCATGGATGAACTGCAGAACAGGGATACAAATGCAGTTACAAGAAGACCGAGTGTCATCTTGAAATAAACTCGCTTCATGACGCTCGAGGCTGCCATGTCGACCGACTGTGGATTGCCGGTGTAGTTTTCGGGAATGTTATACATAGTGTTATTGTTAAAGATGGTGTTGTCGATGGTGTTGTTAATGTTGTTGGTGTCGTTACTGTTGTTGATGTTGTTATTGTTGTTGATGTTGTTATTGTTGTTGATGAAACAGTAAAAACAATAACAACAATAAAAACACTAAAACTGAATTACATTTTTTCGGGGACCTTGATGCCGAGGAGACCCATAGCGGTGGCGACGACGCGGGCGGTGGCATCGCTGATTGTCAAGCGCAACGAGCGGACTGCCTCATCCTGCTCTTTCAAGATAGAGCAGTCGTGGTAGAACTGGTTGTAGAGCTTGACAAGCTCGTAGGCATAGTTGGCAATGAGCGCGGGGCTATAGGTGCGACCAGCCTCGGCAACGACCGAGGGGAAGTCGGCAAGAGTTTGGATGAGATTGGTCTCTTGCTCATTAGGTATAACGCCTGAATAGGCGGTAATGTTCATTCCGGCTTCGGCGGCGCGGCGAAGGACCGAGCGTATTCGGGCGTAGGTGTATTGGATGAAGGGGCCGGTGTTGCCGTTGAAATCGATTGACTCCTTGGGGTTGAAGGTCATGTTCTTGCGCGGGTCGACCTTGAGGAGGAAATATTTCAACGCACCGAGGCCGACGATTTCAGCGACCTCGTCGATTTCCTCGGGCGAGGCGGTGTTGCCGCGCTCAATGGCGACGGCACGGGCGCTGTCGACCATCTCGGCGATGAGGTCGTCGGCGTCGACAACCGTTCCCTCGCGGCTTTTCATCTTGCCCTCGGGAAGTTCGACCATGCCGTAGGAGAAATGAACCAAATCCTTGCCCCACTTGAAGCCGAGGCGGTCGAGCAAAAGCGAGAGCACCTGAAAATGGTAATTCTGCTCATTACCAACGACATATATCATCTTGTCGATAGGGTAGTCCTGGTAACGGAGTTTGGCGGTGCCGATATCCTGGGTCATGTAGACCGAGGTGCCGTCGGCGCGCAGGAGAAGTTTGTGGTCAAGGCCGTCAGAGGTAAGGTCGGCCCAAACCGAGCCGTCCTCTTTTTGATACATCAGGCCCTTCTGCAAGCCCTCGAGCACCTTTTCCTTGCCCTCGAGATAGGTGTCGCTTTCATAATAGATTTTGTCAAAGTCAACGCCCATGCGCTCGTAGGTGGCGTCAAAGCCGGCATAGACCCACTTGTTCATCATCTCCCAGAGGGCACGGACTTCGGGGTCTTTTGCCTCCCAGCGGCGCAGCATTTCGCGGGCTTCGAGCATCAGGGGCGATGCTGCTTTTGCCTCTTCCTCGCTGAGTCCCTGTTTTTCCATCAACTCCTTGACCTCTTTCTTAAAGTGCTTGTCAAAAAGGACATAGAAGTCGCCGATGAGGTGGTCGCCCTTCTTGTCGGCACTCTCGGGCGTCACGCCGTTGCCCCATTTCTGCCAGGCGAGCATCGACTTGCAGATGTGGATGCCGCGGTCGTTGACAATGTTGGTCTTGATGACGTGGTTGCCACAGGCGGCGAGAATCTGCGAGAGGCTATAGCCGAGCAGAATGTTGCGCACATGGCCCAGGTGGAGGGGCTTGTTAGTGTTGGGCGACGAGTACTCGACCATGACCAGCGGCGAGGCCTCGGTCGCGGCGGTCACGCCATAGTTAGGCGTCGAGGCGATGTGCTCAAGCACTGAGTTCCAGAACGTTGGCTCGATGACCAGATTAAGGAAGCCCTTGATGACGTTGTAGCGACCAACGGCCGGCTCGATGTCGACGAGCATGTCGCCAATCTCCTTGCCGACAACCTCCGGAGCCTTGCCCGCCATCTTGACAAACGGGTAGACCATGACGGTCAGGTTGCCCTCAAATTCCTTTTTGGTAGTCGAGAGTTGGACCTTCTCGGCCGGAATATCAATATTATAGAGTTGCTTGACGGCATTGCTGACGGCCGTTGCGATGATGTTGTCGATTGACATTTGGTTGATGATTGGTTATAATGGGTTGTTACTTAATAGGCTGGAAATAAGTTGTTGATGTTGTTGTTACAAATCAATAACAACATTAAAAACACCAACAACGCTCAACTTACACAATATATATATATATATATATATAACGTGGATTAGCACGTTGTTATTATAAGAGTTGCATCACCGGTGGCCGTTGCTTTGCGGATGGCGGCGGGGACCAAGATGCTATCGCCGGCAGGGAGAGCAATGTCGTCAAAATCATCGCCACTAAGGGTGACGTTGCCTTCGACACACGTTGCTATGGCAAACGACCCGCGGCTTAGAGGCAACGCCCAGCGACGGGTGGCGGTGGTGATGAGACGCAGGGTCTTGAAGTGCTCACATCCGGCGAGCAACATCGACCCGGCGACCGGGGCGGGAGCGGCAAGGCGTGAGCCGCCATAGTATTTGTAGTCAATGACGCGGCGGGCGTGCTCCAAGTGCAAAGGGCGACGGCGACCGTCGGCCTCAGTGCGGCCATAGTCGTCGATTCGAAACGTCAAGTCGCTCGCCTCCTGAATTTCGAGGAGCAAGTTGCCGCGGCCGATAGCGTGGATGCGTCCGGCCGGGACAAGGAACACGTCGCCCGGGCGCGACTCGTGGGTCTCGAGCAGAGTGATGACATTGCCTTCGGCAACGGCTTGGTCAAATTCGCTCGGGGTGATGTCGCGGTTGACACCCGAAATGATGCGTGCGCCCTCCTCAGCCTTGATGATATACCAAAGTTCGGTTTTACCCAGCGAGTCAAACTCGGTTGCGGCCGTCAGGTCGTCGGGGTGAACCTGTATCGAGAGGTCCTCGCTAGTGCATATCAACTTGACTAACAGTGGGAAACGAGAACCATAACGGTTGACAACACGCTCGCCGAGCAGTTCAGAGCCAAACATCTGACACAGGTCGCCAAGCGAGCGGCCGGCAAGGTCGCCACGGTCAACGACGCTTTCGCGTCCCGGCACGCCCGACACTTCCCAACTCTCGCCAATGTCCCGCCGATCCGAAACTATGCCTTTGAAAGGCGCCAATTTGTCGCCTCCCCAGATGACCGATTTCAACAGCGGCGTGAAATGCAATGGATATAGAACCGTTTTCGTCATAAGTGGCGCAAAATTAGGAATAATCTCCCGAACTTGCAACTATCCCGCTATTTGTCGAGGCAGAATCACGAGCATTTTGAGGTCGCGAGCGCCCGCATTTATTCCATGAGCCTTTGCCCTTTTAAAACCTTTCAAGCAAAAACCGAGTGAAATGTCGTTTCCCAACGTCATTTCACCCGGATAATAAACCAATCATTATCACATTTCTTGCAATGGAAAAAGTAATCTCTTCTGACTTTAAAACACCCGGGGCGCAAAAAGGTTCAAAAAAAAGAAAAAATTTTTTTAACGAGCCTAACAACACTCGTTTTACTTATAGATGAGACTATGTAATTTGCGAGGGGTCAGCGGGTTTTGGTGGGTTCCATGTGGATGCCGACGTGGGTTTTGTCGCCATATTTTTTCTTTAGGCGGTGCTCGGCCTCGGTGGCAATGCGATGCGCCTCGTGGAGCGGGAGGTTACCGTCCATCTCGGTATGGGCCTCGATAGCGATGCGGTTGCCTATTTTGCGGGTTTTCAGTTGGTGAACGCCGTCGATACCGGGGACTGCCTTGATGATGGCGCGGATTTCCTTCTCGGTCTCGGGCGGGAGTGATTTTTCGAGCAATTCGTCGATACTTGAACGGGCCACGTCATAACCCGATTTGCATATATAGAAACTGACAAAGATTGCCGCGATAGGGTCAAGGATGCGTCCCTTATCGCCGAGGAACATCGCGCCGGCAACACCAATGAGTGTGGCGATTGACGAGAATGCGTCGCTGCGGTGGTGCCATGCGTTGGCAATCAGTATCTCGGAGTTGATTTTGCGACCTTGGGCTAAAGTGTAGCGAAAAACGGCCTCTTTGAGCACGATAGACAGCACGGCGGCAATCAAGGCGATAGCACGTGGATGCTCGCTTGCGTCA
>JAFLTK010000119.1 GCA_022511505.1 Muribaculaceae bacterium | reverse complement strand
ATTGTCGGCATCCTCGAGAACATAGTAGATGTTCTTCAAATATTTGAGGGCGTCGGCCTGATTGTCGGGGTCGAGAGCGTATGCTTTTTCAAAGGCAGCAGCCGATTCCTTCAAGACGGGAATAAGTTCCTTCTGTTTGTAAGCATTATATTCGGGAAGCGAAAGGTTGCTGGCCTTGGAATCGAGTTCATCGTTTTTCTCGGCGAGCAGACGGCCAAGGTTGAAGTAGGCAACGGCATACTCGTCATTGAGTTCGATTGCTTTCTTCATAGCGGCGATAGCGGCATCAGTGTTTGAGAGGTTATCCTCGAGGATACCCATCGAAAAGTAGTAGATGGGGTTCTTGGGATCTTTGGCAATAGCCTCATCGAGAAGTTGACGAGCCTGGTCATACTGTTGCTGCTCGATATAGCCATTGAGTGTCAACAACAGGAAGTTGGGGTTGCTTGTACCAAACGTCTCGAGACCTTTCTGTGCATAGTAGAACATTTTCTCCTGATTCTGAGCCTGGTTGGCAACCTGGAGGGCGTAGTCGTAGACTTCAGGAGTCTCATAACCGCCATCGATAGCAGCCTGGAAGGCGTCGAGGGCTTCGGGGAGCATGTCGGCCTGCCATGCGGCAAGTGCTTTCAGATAGTTACCGTAGGCAATAGTGCTATCGGCCAGGTTCTTGATGTTACCGGCAAAACGGGGGTCGGTCATAACGTTAACATACATGCTCCAAACGTCGTAGGCGCCTTTGAAGTCCTTGCTGTCCCAAAGATAGGAACCGACATTGCTGAAATCGGTATAGTGACCCGAGATTGTGTTGACAATCTTCTTCTCATCGGGTTTCTTCTCTTTACCCTTTGCATCGGTGTAGGGACCAACTTCGAGGGCTTTTACATAGTAGTTGTAGCCCGAAAGGAGAGCCTTACCCATATCCTGAGGATTCTGGTTCTGACCCATAGACTGGTTGAGATACATCTTGTCATAGATGTCCCAGGCTTTGTTGCCGGGCACCATATAGATTTCAAAGATACCGGCTGTCTCGGGGTCTTCAAACACTGCTTTGCTCTGGTTCTCGGCCTCGGTGAACGCGGCTACATTGTCGGCGCCCTTGAATGTTTTTTCAAGGCCTTTCAAAGTTTCTTTCAACTCGGCTGATGCCGTCAGGGTGGCGAGGAGTGCCAATCCCATGATGAGATACTTTTTCATGTGTTTTTAACTTTGGTAGTTATTTAATTTGGTTATTTATAATCGATTGATGTTGATGGGGTTGTTGATGTTGTTGATGGTGTTGATGTTGTTGTTGCTTCAATAAAATCATTAACAACAATAAAAACAATAAAAACATTAAAAACATTAACAACTATTATTCATCGTCTTCTGCGTCAAAGATGTCAACATCCTCGTCGTCCTCGGGCGCATTGTCCTCATCGTCATTAGCATCGATGTCGAGCATCTCGTCGATTGCTTCGGTTATTTCCTCGGCTTCGGTGTCGATAATGTCGTTTTCAGTCTCCTCATCGGGGTCAGACTCTACGCAGCAGACTGATGCAATCGTGTCGTTGCGCTTCTCGAGATTGATAATGCGCACGCCCTGAGTCGCACGACCGCTGACGGGTATCGGCCTGACGTTGATGCGGATTGTGATACCACTCTTGTTAATGATAACGAGGTCGTTCTCGTCATTGACGCTCTTAAGCGCAACAAGATGACCGGTTTTTTCGGTGATATTGAGGGTCTTAACACCCTTGCCACCACGATTGCGAACCGGGTACAGTTCCATAAGCGAGCGCTTGCCATAGCCGTTTTCGCTCAGTGTCATGACGGTGTTCTCTGAATTTTCAGGGATACAAATCATGCCAACGATTTCATCGCTACCGTCCTCATCGAGACGCATACCGCGAACGCCGGTCGAAACACGACCCATCTGGCGTACAACGCTTTCGTGGAAGCGAATAGCGCGACCATTGCGGTTGGCAAGCATAATATTGCAATTGCCGTCGGTCAAAGCAACGTCAATCAGGCGGTCATCGTCACGAAGAATAATCGCCTTCTTGCCCTTAACCATCACGCGCGCATACTCTTTGAGAGTAGTCTTTTTGATAATACCGTTGCGAGTTGCAAAGACGAGATTGTGGGTAGTTGTAAAATCTTCATCATCAAGTTGTTTGCAACTGATATATGCGTTGACTTTGTCGTCGGGCTCAATCGAGAGCAGGTTCTGAATGGCACGACCCTTTGATGTCTTGGAGCCCTCGGGGAGTTCATAGACCTTAAGGCTGTAGACAAGACCGCGCTGGGTGAAGAAGAGCATGGTAGAGTGCATCGACGCGGTGTAGATATGCTCGATAAAGTCTTCGTCGCGGGTGTCGCTGCCGCGGGCGCCTACGCCGCCACGGTTCTGGGCGCGGAACTCGGTCAGCGGTGTACGCTTGATATAGCCGAGATGGGAGATGGTGATAATCATATCATCGTCGGCATAAAAATCCTCGGCGTTGAAATCACCGGCGGTATAGTCAATGTCGGTCTTGCGTTCGTCGCCAAAGCGGTCACGAATTTCCTCGAGTTCGCTCTTAATCAAGTTGCGACAAACGGTGTCGTCGTTAAGAATCAACTCGAGCGAAGCTATCTCGGCCATGACCTCGTCATACTGGGCGTGGAGTTTATCCTGCTCCAATCCCGAGAGGCGCTTGAGCTGCATGTCGACAACCGCCTGGGCCTGAACTTGGGTCAGCCCGAAACGTTCCATCAACCTTTCACGCGGGTCTTCGTCGCGCGGGGTGTTGCGGATGATTTGGATAACCTCGTCGATATTGTCACAGGCAATGATGAGGCCCTCGAGAATGTGGGCACGCTCTTGGGCGCGTGCAAGGTCAAACTTGGTGCGGCGGATAACCACCTCGTGGCGATGGTCAACAAACGCGCGCAATATATCTTTGAGATTCAGAAGGCGAGGACGACCGTTGACAAGCGCCA
Organism: Muribaculaceae bacterium; assembly: GCA_022511505.1. GTDB lineage: Bacteria > Bacteroidota > Bacteroidia > Bacteroidales > Muribaculaceae > HGM05190. The sequence goes on along the minus strand of JAFLTK010000119.1, from coordinate 1,262 downwards.
CGTTGTTGACGCTGAACGATGCCTGCATCTGGGTCATCTTATAGAGCTTGTTGAGCACCACGTTGGCGCTGGCGTCGCTCTTTAGTTTGATGACGATTCTCATTCCCTTGTAGTCACTCTCGTCATTGATATCGGCGATTCCGTCAAGTTTCTTTTCGTTGACAAGGTCGGCGATATACATAATCAACTCGGCCTTGTTGACATTGTAGGGAATCTCGGTAACAATTATGTTCTCGTGGTTGTCCTCGGTCTCAATCTCGGCCTTCGCACGAATGATGATGCGACCGCGGCCGGTCTCGTAGGCTTCCTTAACACCCTGATAACCATAGATAGTACCACCGGTGGGAAAGTCGGGGGCCGAAATGTGTTTCATCAAGTCTGACACCTCAAGATCGGGGTTCTCGAGCAAGGCAATGCAGCCGTTGATTGACTCGGTCAGATTGTGAGGCGGAATGTTGGTGGCCATGCCGACGGCGATACCACTTGCACCGTTAACAAGCAAGTTGGGGAAACGGGTTGGTAAAACCACCGGCTCGCGGCGGGAGTTATCATAGTTGGGCTGGAAATCGACGGTGTCTTTCTCGATGTCGTTAAGCATTTCCTCGCCGATTTTCTGCAGACGGACCTCGGTGTAACGCATTGCCGCAGCGCCGTCGCCATCGACCGAACCAAAGTTTCCGTGGCCGTCGACAAGCGTGTAGCGCAACGCCCAGTCCTGAGCCAAGCGAACAACCGTTCCATAGATTGACGAGTCGCCGTGGGGGTGGTACTTACCCATCACTTCACCGACACAGTTGGCCGATTTCTTGTGGGGTTTATTGGACGTATTGCCCATTTCATACATTCCATAGAGAACTCGCCTATGAACCGGCTTTAAACCGTCTCTGACATCGGGAAGCGCACGTGACACAATGACCGACATTGAATAGTCAATGTAGGCCGACTTCATCTCGTTCTCGATGTCGATTTTAATAATGCGATCTTCTTCCTGCATTTTTTTATCGATAGATTTTTCTTAAATTATTGTTAATTAGGCCGATCGGGCTTATTTTTCCACATCAAAAAATCTCTATATATTAATTAAGGTGTATAAGCATGACTTTAACGGCCAAATTTCAGACAAAGGTAAGAATTTTTTATCGAATTTTGTTAAAAAAACTTGCAAGCGCCCTAAAAATATGGTATTATTGAAATGTTCCTGGGGGATTAGCTCAGTTGGCTAGAGCACCTGCCCTGCACGCAGGGGGTCGCGGGTTCGAATC
>JAFLTK010000118.1 GCA_022511505.1 Muribaculaceae bacterium | reverse complement strand
AAACTTGCGGGCCAGTTGCTCGCCGGGCTTACTTTCTTTCATGACAATGCTAACGAGGTCAGCGTCTCTCAGTCTTTATATAATATGTCAACGGGCCGCGCCGTGTTGGACAAAAGCGCTTTGAAAGCGGCTACAACTCTGCGCGCCGGGGTCATGACCGCCCAAAACGTGACCGACCTGACAACGCTAAAACTCAATGTCGCTTCTATCAACAAACAGATAGCCGCGCTCCAAAAACTAATCTCCGACAATGGAGGACTCGACTCTGATAACGTCGAGGGTAATCTTGAAATGGCCCAGGCCGCTATTTCTAATATCGCTGTCGAGATTCTCAACGGAACGGTCAACGTGCTTGGCGCGGCCAAACTCGTCAAGGCGGGATATGTCCCTTATTTGTTCCGTTGGACTCGCAAGCGTAACCGCTATAACCATAAAAAGCGCACCGACGAGGACCGCGAGCGTAAACATTGCGCAAAGTCTAAAGGTTGGCATCTCTACGGCTCTGCCGAGGCGGTCAAACTCAGCGGCAACAAACTGATGTTTACTACCAACCCGTGGAACAAGAAGCATGTCGAGGCCGAGGATTTCTCTGACTCGCCCGACTCTCTCGTCATTATTCATGAGCACCCGTCCGGGTCAAAAACTATTACATGGGGACGCTCTACCGTCAGTCTGCACGATGAACAGAGCGATGAGCCGAACAAATTCAGAATTGTCCGCCTCCGTTTTGCCGTGGGTTTTGGCAAGCCTGTAAAACATGGCATTGCTCGAATAACTCCCTGTAATCTTGTCTCCAATCTCGCCGAGTTCTCGATTGTCCTCGGGCCGAAACCGGGCAAACATGACCAACTCTCAATATCTTTCTCCAAATAGGAACCCCATAAAAAGAGAAAGCCCGCCTAAGGGCGGGGAAAAGCCTTCTCATATACTCCAGAATTGTTAGCCCGAAGGAGAAGCCACCAAACATACTTAACCTCGGTTGCAGCCCGAAGGAAATCAGCTACCGGGTAAACGCACTACAAAGATAATACTTATTAACTTAATATACAACAGTTATGAGCTCTTTTTTTAATTTATTCAGCAAGCAGGATTTTTACCTGCACTTCGGCGCTTGCGCCATCGTTGCTATCATCGTCGCCACGGTCGTCGCTCACCTCGCTGTCGGTCTACCGCTCGCCGCGATTGTCGCCGGCTTCCTCGCCGCGATGTTCACGGGCTGGGCTAAGGAGTTTGCCGACAGCCGCTATCCGGGCAATTTCTTCTCTTGGGCTGACATGTTCGCCGACTTGCTCGGCGCTGCCGTCGGCTCTCAAATCGGTTGGGTCGCTTTATTAATCTAACATTTGCCGAGTGCTATGAACATCAAGAAACATAAAGCGACTATTCAGCTTATTAGTGCCGTGGTGCTTGTAGCACTCGGCACTATAACCCTCATGGCGGCTTTCTTTATGCCGCCTCCCGGGGAAATCCACAACTCGGTACTTATCGCATACGGCGAAATCCTCACTTACACGGGTTCGCTGTTCGGTATCGATTATCACTATAAATACAAAAACAAAGACGATGCGCAAAATTGACAAAATTATCATCCATTGCTCGGCTACGCCCGAGGGCCGCGATTATACGGTCGCGCAAATCCGCGACTGGCACGTGAGAGGTAACGGGTGGTCGGACATCGGCTATCACTACGTGATTTATCGCGACGGCTCCATCCACCCGGGTAGGCCCGTTGGCGTGGCCGGGGCCCACACCAAGGGCCACAACGCTCACTCTATCGGCATCTGTTTAATCGGTGGATGTGCTGCCGACGGTAAGACGCCCAAAGACACGCGCACACACGCTCAGCGTGTTGCTCTCGTTAATCTCGTCAAGCAACTAAAAGCGACCTACGGCCCGGATGTTACCGTTCATGGACACAACGAGTTTGCGGCAAAGGCGTGTCCTTCGTTTAACGTCAAAACAGACTCGGATTTATGCGGCATTTGATTTTGATTTTGATTTTCTGCATATTGCCAATATTGTCAATATGCTCATGCCGCTCCAATAAGGAGTCAGTTGTTGACAATTCTCACGTCATCGATTCGGTCGCCCGGTCTGCGACTCACCGAACAATCGCTTCGATTGACTCGCTCATGGCGAATATTGACTTTAGATTCGACACCCTTAAAGTCAATATCGAGCGACCATCATTTATCGCTGACGCTCCTCCGGAGGTCATCCGCCTGACGGCCATTAACGGGCGTGTTGTCGACCAAAAGCGGCTGAACAGTTACCGAGTCGAGGAATACAACCGCGCTGATACGGTCTCTTATAAGCAATCTGCGGCTGAGTACTCGTCTCATACATCCGCAACAACACGCATCTATAATCCGCCTGACGGCACAGCCGTCGCGATCATCGGTATCATCATTATCATTCTGATAATCATTTTCATTGCAATTGATTTCCGTAACAAGAATAATGCAAGGTAGTATAGTTTTTTCATGGTACACACGCGAGCGCTGCCGGTCCGAGAGGATAGGCGGCGTTCATCTTTTTATACCCGCCCCGATGCCGAGGGTGTCGGTGATTTATCAGTTCCTTGCTCCGGCTTTCCGCAAGGCGATGCTTTACCCCTACAAGTCAGGGCATTTGTGGCCGAGGGTCGCTCTTGCCGGGCACCTCGCAGGCTCGGTGCTCGGCGCTCCCTTCGGTCACAAAACGGCGTGGGTGCTCGGGACGATAGAGTGTGAACCCTGTTGCCCTCGCCGACGATGCTCCTCGACTCAGTCTCGTCGCTTATCGTCGAACTCTTCGCCACCTCCGTAAACTCCCGGGGCGCGTTCGGGGCAACTGCTCGGGTTCTCACACTATCTTTGGCAGTCGCTCTCGCTTTTCCCCCGCCACCTCCGCGCGCTCCGGTGGCGGGGCCGCTTCCGCTTTCTGCCAACCCGGCACCACGCCTTGCTTTCCAGACTCTCCGGGGCGTCCATCGCTCTTGTGGCCTACGCTGCGGACTATCCCGACACCCTCGGCATCTCTCCCGCCCGTCAGGGTTGGATGAATGCCGCCTATCCTGATTTGTCGACCGCCATCTTTCGCGCCCGCGTCATTAGTCGCCTACGGCACGAGGACGAGGATGCCGTTTTGCTTACCCACCCCGAAGGGCGTATATCTCAGGCGCACGGACTTTTTACCGCTCATTGGCTCAATACGCTGCTCGCGTCCCCAGTCATGCCAAGCCCGAACATCGCCGAGGCGAACGCGGAGGGGACCGGAACATAGATTGCCCAACTGCCTTTCCTCGCATTAATGATACGCCGCAACCACCTCGCGGGCTCGGTTCAGCGGCTTAATGCGAACGGCAGTAAGGCAAACTGTTTTGACGGCTGCGTTACGCTTTCCCCAGCCACCTCCGCGGGCTCCGGTGTCGGGGTCGCTCCACTTCGCTGTCAATCCGGCCCCTCTGCTTATTTTCCGGCTTGGTCCATGACGGGACGCCGCGCTCCAATCGCTCGTACTCGCGGAAAAGTCCCTCTGCGCCTACGTCGCCCTTCTCACCCGCCCACAATAGTAGACGGCATCCTCGCCATTCTTCGCCTCCGGCCTGTTCATCTTTCGTCTGCGACGCTAAGCCCACCCCAAGCCCCAATGGTCGGTGCGACTGCTCCACTTGCCGTCTGCGGCCACGAGGCCAACCGCTAAGGCCGACTCAGAGCGTCCTGCGGAACACGGCACGGGGCGGTCGGCTCACACTCTCGCGGGCTCGACTAAGAGCCTGTCGGCATGTTTCGGGCTTGCGCCATCTTTCAAACATTGCCGACACCACCCTGTGCTGTTCTGCTCCAAGTCGGCCTATGTCGCTCCTTTGGCCTCGCTTTGCCTTGCCTTTCGCCGGAGCGTCATCACCGACCATTGCCAACGGGCAACGGCTGGCGCCGTTCCCCTATACAGAGGTGTCTGCCGTGTGCTAATTCTCGCTCGCTCGAATTTTGACGCACACGGCAGGCTTTTACCGCCCGTTCCCGTTTGGCGTGTGTGGCGTTTTTGCGTGTGGTGTGTTTGCGCGTGGTGTGTTTGCGCGTGTAGGTGTGGCGCGGTGTGACGTGTGTAGACGTGTGCATATAACGCCCGAGGTCAAAATGGGGGACGTGGCGCGATGCTTAGGGCGGTGGGGGGTCTTGGCAGACAGCCTTTAAGGGGAAAGCCCCTTAAAAATCCCCAATGCGCTGACTTTCAACCTGTTGTAAGTTTCAACG
>JAFLTK010000235.1 GCA_022511505.1 Muribaculaceae bacterium | reverse complement strand
TAGAATAGGGGATTCCGGTTCCTCTGATTAGGGTTCGATTCCCTACAGGTGTACCCTAACCGATTAACAACCGGGGAGTACCGCGTGCTCCCCATTTTTATTATCTTCTGAAGCAGATGAAAGAGTCCAAACTATTCCGACTATATCGCGAAGTTACAGGTTCTGACCCTACGGCAATCGATGAGTTGCCCTCATCGGGTTCTAATCGACGCTATTTCAGGCTTTCGGGTTCGCAGCCACTGATTGGCGTGATTGGAACCGTAGCCTCTGAAAACGAAGCGTTTATATATCTTGCCGACCACTTCGGTAAGCGTGGACTTCCCGTGCCCAAGGTGCTTGCGATTTCGGCCGACCGGATGGCATACGTTCAGCAAGACCTTGGCGACACGCTTCTGTTTAACGCGCTCGAGAAGGGATGTAAAACGCGTGTTTTTGGCGAAGAAGAGCGCCGATTGCTTCGCGATACAATCCGCTTATTGCCTGATATTCAGTTTGGTGGAGCCGTGGGTCTCAATTTTGATGTTTGCTACCCCGTCGCCGAGTTTGACAAGCGCGCAATCATGTGGGACCTCAACTATTTCAAATACTGCTTCCTTAAGGCAACCGGTTTGGAGTTTCAGGAAGATAAACTCGAGGACGATTTTGAACGCATGGCCGAGGTGCTAATGCGCAGTTCGTCAAGTACTTTCATGTATCGCGACTTCCAGTCGCGCAACGTGATGGTGCAAAACGGAACCCCATGGTTTATCGACTTCCAAGGTGGTCGCAAAGGCCCGTTCTACTATGATGTCGCCTCGTTCCTATGGCAGGCTAAGGCTAACTTCCCCGACAGCCTTCGTCAAGAATTGGTAGACGAATATGTTGACGCGCTAAGAAAATACAAGCCGGTTGACCGCGAGTATTTCAACGACCAGTTGCGTCACTTTGTCTTGTTTAGAACACTGCAGGTGCTTGGAGCATACGGTTTTAGAGGCTATTTTGAAAAGAAGCCCCATTTCATGCAGAGCGTCCCCTTTGCAATTGAAAACTTGCGCCAACTTCTCTCGAAGCCATATACCGAGTATCCCTATCTGACCGAGGTCCTCAACAATCTTGTCAATCTGAAACAGTTTGCCGACGAGCGCAAGAAACACACCTTGACTGTCAAAGTTCTCTCGTTTGCTTATAAGAAAGGTATACCCAATGACCCGAGCGGCAACGGCGGCGGTTATGTGTTTGACTGCCGCGGCGTCAACAACCCCGGCAAATATGAACGCTATAAACCGTTCACCGGGCTTGACGAACCGGTTATCAAATATCTTGAGGACGATGGCGAGATTCTGACATTCCTTGAGCATGTTTACGCCCTTGTCGATTCAACGGTAAAACGCTATATGGAGCGCGGTTTCACCAACCTAATGGTCGCCTTTGGTTGCACCGGAGGCCAACACCGTTCGGTTTACTGCGCGCAACACCTTGCCCAACACATTAATAGACTGTTTAATGTCAAGGTCGAACTCATCCACCGCGAGCAAAATATTGAAAAGACATTAGAGAGCAGATGAAAGCAATGATATTTGCCGCCGGGCTTGGCACTCGCCTGCGGCCGTTGACCGATTTTAAGCCAAAAGCGCTTGTTGAGGTAGGCGGTCGGCCGATGATTGACCATGTCGTTGACCGTCTCGTCGAGGCTGGAGTTGACACGATTGTTGTCAACGTCCATCATCACGGTCAAATGATTGTTGACCATCTGAATGCGACCGGTCGCTCGGACGTAAATTTCATAATCAGCGATGAAACCGACATGCTGCTCGACACCGGCGGCGGTATACTCAAGGCACGCCAATTTCTTGACGGCGACCAACCTTTCATCGTGCATAACGCTGATATACTGACCGATGTCAATCTTCACCGCATGGTTGAAGCGCATATATCTTCAATCGCAGACGTGACTTTGCTAACAAAAGAACGAAAATCAAGCCGACAGTTGCTTTTTGACCCGGGGACTGAACGCATGCTCGGTTGGACAAATCTGACAACAGGCGAGGTAAAACCCGCCGGCATTGAACCCGCCGGCATGAAAATGCGAGCCTTTGGTGGTATTCATGTCATTTCTCCATCGGTTTTCGGCATGCTCGAACAGTATAGCGCCGAGCCTCGTTTCTCGATAATGCCTTTCTATATTGATAATTGTAAAGAGTTGGTAATCAAAGGATACGAGCCTACGGAGAAATATATGTGGCACGATATAGGCTCGATTGACAAACTTAATGCTGCCGAGGAGGAGATGTGAAATGGCCGATAACGTTAATCCTAAAACGACGTGGGTTTTATCGTCGCCCGAATCATTTCTGACACCTTTCATAGTCAAGGCTATCGAAGATAGCGGTGTCGGAAAGGCAATGAGTTTAGAGTATTTCTCCAGTGAGGCGAAAAGCGAAGAGATTAGTGACCGAGTGGTTGCAGTTGCTTGTGATAACGTTGATATTCAGATGCTTAAGGATAAAAGCGCTGATTTTAATAGACTCATCATTATCAAGACGCCCGGGATGCAAAAAGTTGATTTTGATTGTCAGACTGTCGAAGTTTTCACCGGTTGGATTATCGGCACCGGCATGACAGGGATGCCGATGCGGTTGCTTAAAGCGATTAATAGCGGCCTCTATTTCCACGTCGACGGTGTTGAAACCGGTCCTCGCGAAATTGTCCACGCCGCCGACCTTGCCGCCGCCATTGTTGCCCTTGGCCTCGATGAAAATGCGCCTGTTACTGTCCACTTCCACGACGGTACAACACCACGGCTAAAAGAGATAGCCGAGGCTTTTGCCACCCGACTTAACGGCAAACGCATCTACATGCTCTCACGCCGTGCCGCCAAGTGGGTACAGACTTTGCTCGGAACTCGCGATCTCTATGACCTGACAATCGAGCAGACATCTACCACACAACCAACTGAGATTAAAGGCGTTATACCTCGAGATACGCTCCGCTTCATAATGACCCACAACTATGGCAACGAAGACATTTGAGAAAGTAGGGGAGATGCTTACCAATCTCGGGGCTACCGTTAAGTCACTGATAAAGGTCACATTAAAGTCGCGACGCCCCACTGTCAGCAAGACCGATGGCGGTCGCATCATTATCCTCGGCAACGGCCCGTCGCTCAACGACGTGATTGAAAGCAACTTGTCGCTTTTGCAATCTAACGACACTATGGCCGTTAACTTTGCAGCCAATGCGCCGGTATTCTTCGAAATTAAGCCGAATCACTACATCCTTGCCGACCCACATTTCTTCCAGTCAACCGATGACCTAAACGTCGCTCGCCTCATCGATAATCTCTCCAAAGTCACATGGAAGATGACTCTCTACATCCCTGTCGGTGCCAAACTAAGCGACGTTGTCGTTGACAACCGGAATATCACTATCGAGCGGTTTAACTTTATCGGAGCCGAGGGTTTTGATAGCGTGACCTTCAAGTTATTTGATGCCGGTCTCGCGATGCCAAGACCACGCAACGTGCTTATACCCGCCATAATGACTGCCATTCGAGCCGGCTACCGAGAGATTGTCATCGTTGGTGCCGACCACTCGTGGACTCGCACATTGAGCGTCGACGACAACAATACCGTCATTTCCGTTCAGCCCCATTTCTACGAGGAAGACAAGCACGAGCAAAATCGCGTCACAGCCGTCTATAAAGATGTTAAACTCCACGAAATTCTTCTCAGTTTCCACATCGCCTTCAGCAGTTATCACCAAATTGCCCGCTACGCCTCGCGCCGCGGCATCTCAATCATCAACGCCACCCCCGGCAGTTTCATCGACGCCTTCCCCCGCTCCCCACTTCACTAACTTCCAACTTTTACAGTTAAGCCTTTCATCAAAATTTCACGTTAATTTCTTAAACTATACTTTAAGAAATTGCTGAAATTGCAAATCTTTAAAGTATACTTTAAGAAATTGACAGAAGGTATTGTTTCTTAAAGTACGATTGTCTAAGGATTGGAGGACTGCCCGGACTCAGACTTTATGATGTCAATGATGGCCATAAAAATTGCCTATCTTCTAAAATTTCGAGTAAGTTAGCCCCAATATATGACGATGTCGTTATAGATGAGTTTGAGGTCGTCTAAGAGGTCTGAGGCCATTGAGGTCAACAGCGTGTAGTCGTCATCATCATCTTCCAATTGATTCATCTTCTTGATTAATTGTTCCTTAACTTCACGATTTGTGTTGATTTCGATATCGGATGAGTCCAATAAATGCCTGAAAACGATGAGCATATCAGGCAATGCTTTGAGTTCGTCTTTTCGGGTGATGAGCACTTCGTTCATTTTCTCTGATAAGTGAATCTCAACGTCGCGAATATCGGTTGCTTCTAACTTAATTGAAGAATCTCCGGGCGTGCACAAAGGAAGTAGACGGTAATCGGTGGTGACGATCCGGACTGACTTGGTGCTTGGTGTGATAATCATTTTCCATACATCATCAATGCCAATGATTCCGGCTGGAGTTTGGAACAAAATTCGTTCGGCTACCGAACGAAAGAAATCGGAGTATTCTTTTTGCATTTGCTTAGACACCCGGCCCTGCTTTGCGTTGAAGACCCAGTTGATGCAAGCGCCAATATAGACCACTCCATCGACGACGAAACTTTTACTGCATAATCGGTCTATGGCCTTATCATAAAGCCCTGAATTAGTGTAGGCCTTAGCACGATGTTTTTCGATGTAGTCGTTTATACGATCATAAAAGTCTTGGTTCATTTTGCTGATTATTAGTTGATTGGCGTGATGAGTTAGGAGGGCATGCGGCCGACGTCGCTGTAGGAGTAGTATTCGTTGCCCGAGATGATGAGGTGGTCGAGGACGCGGATGTCAAACAGTTTGGCGGCATCTACAACTCGTTTGGTCAGATTGTCGTCTTCGCGACTGGGCCGCAGGTTACCCGAGGGATGATTGTGGACGAGTACCATCCCGACGCACGAGTTGATAAGGGCGTGTCGCATTATCATTCTTATATCAACAACCGTCGCTGTAATGCCTCCGCGCGAAATCAGGATGGCTTTCCTGATGCGATTGGAGTTGCCGGTCAGCAATATCCAAAATTCTTCGTGGGATATCATGCCGACGCGCGATTGCATAAATCTAAATATGTCAATCGATGATTTAAACTGAGGTTCGGGCTCAGCGGTCTCGTTGCAACATCTTAGGCCCAACTGGAGCGCGGCGAGCAGATTGATGGCTTTGGCCGGACCGACACCTTTGTGTCGCTTGACCAATTCGTCGACCGAGGCGCGTGCAAGTCGCGTCAATTTGTTGCCTTCGGCCGCCAGCATTGCTTTGGCGAGGTCGATGACCGATTGCCCGGGCGTACCGCTGCCAAGAATGATGGCAACGAGTTCGGCATTGGTCAGCGATGTAATACCCGAGGCGAGAGCTTTCTCGCGAGGACGGTCAGAGAGGTCAAGTTCCGACACCTTGATCGAAGCGCCAAGCGGCTGAACGGGATAGTCGCTATATTCAGAGAAATCTTGCATGGCGTCAGTCTAAATCGTTGGTTGCACGTTCAATAGCTTCTGCATCATCTTGACGTTGACGATTGGACTCGTCGCGGTTGCCAATAACAAACTCGTCATAATAGGCGATAAGGAGTGTAGTCATTGGTAGTGCGATTATCAAGCCAAGCAACCCCATCAACGCGCCCCACACCGATAATGACAGCAAAATGATTGCCGGATTGAGCCCCATCGCTTTACCCATAATCTTCGGCGTCAGGAATACATCGTTTATAACCTGGACAATACAGTAAATAGCTATGCTCTCGCCAAAGATGGTCCAGAAACTGACACCTTCGCCGACCGAACAAACAAGGCAGAGGATTGCGACAAACGGGATAGACAGCAACTGAAGATAGGGGACGAGCGTCAGGATAAAGATAAAGAAACCCATGACAACCGCCATTGGCAACCCAATGATGCTGAAACCGATGGCAAACAATACGCCAACCGAGGCCGCAACAAGTGTCTGCCCGCGAAAATAGTGGTTCATCGAGCTTTTGATGTCGTTGCCAATGCGCGATGCAATCTTGCGATGGCGGGGCGGAACGAGGTGGGAGAAACTGCGCGATAGATTGTCATAATCGAGCATTATAAATATAAGGTATAGCAGGACGATACACCAGCCGAACAAGCCTACGAGCAACTCAATGCTACCGGTGATGACGCTCCAACTTGCCGTTACCGACTTCTCGATAAGCGACGTCCATTCTTCGCGAGTCAACAGTGATGAGATTTGCTTAAAGTCAACGTGGGTGCGGATAAAATCCTGTATAGTATCCGGCAAGAACGGAATCGAACTTTTTGAGCCGGCATATTGCTCTAAGAGTTGAGACATTTTGTGGGCCTCGGCAACGATAGAAGGTGTCAGCAGATAGATGAGCAGGCTGACAAAGAATATCGCCTCAAAGAGCGTTATAAAGACGGCAACTATGCGTCCTTTGAGACGGAGCAACTTTCGGTTGAACTGCACGAAAGGCTCGAGAAGATAGGCCACGAGGCAGGCGACTCCAAATGGCAACAGAACGCTGCGCAGATAGTATATAAGGAAGATAACTGCCACAAAGACAGCGAGATTAATGATTATCCTGACAACGCGGTCAAAGGTGTAGGGTTGTGATGAAAACATGGTGTTTTGAAAATTTGCCAACGAAATTAACAAAAAATTTTGATTTGAACATCACTTTATTGCAATTTTTATTAATTTTGCAGTAATTTTCCCGTAATTTTGAAAAGTTTTTAGAAAACGACCAATTATGACCAACAACAAGACAGCCGGGGCAATCTCGGTATTAAGCGACAAGGCGTGGGCGCGCTGGACAGCGTTGACACTGCTGGCTGCCGCTATGCTTTTCAGTTACATCTTTATGGATGTGCTTTCTCCGCTTCAGGAGGCTCTTCAGGAGACCAAGGGATGGGACCCTAACGCTTACGGCCATTTTGCCGGTAGCGAGACATTCCTTAACGTGTTTGTGTTCTTCTTGATTTTTGCCGGTATTATTCTGGATAAGATGGGCGTTAGGTTTACCGCCGTTCTCTCGGGCGCGGTTATGCTCATAGGAGCCACGGTTAACTGGTATTCGCTGACCCCGGCATTTGTCGGTAGTGGCCTTGAAGCGTTCTTTGATAAATTCATGAACATACCCCAGGAGTGGTGGAACATCACGCCGTTTTATGCAGGTATGCCTGCCTCGGCCAAGATGTCGGCAGTTGGCTTCATGCTCTTTGGCTGTGGTGTCGAGATGGCGGGTATCACAGTTTCGCGAGGTATCGTTAAATGGTTTGCCGGCAAGGAGATGGCGCTTGCTATGGGTATCGAGATGGCACTCGCTCGCTGTGGTGTTGCAATCGTAGTGCTCGGCTCGCCTTTCATCGCCAATCTGGGAGGTCAGTTGAGTGTCAGCCGCTCGGTTGGCTTTGCAACACTGTTGTTGCTCATCGGTCTGATCAGTTTCATTGTCTATGGTTTCATGGACCGTCAACTTGAACGCGAGACCGGCGAGAAGGGCGAGGAGAAGGATGACCCGTTCAAAGTCAGCGACTTGAAGTATCTGCTTGGTAGCAAGGTTTTCTGGATTGTAGCAATGCTCTGCGTTCTCTACTACTCGGCAATCTTCCCGTTCCAGAAATATGCAATCAACATGTTGCAGTGCAACCTCGACCTCTCTGCTGAGGATGCCGGCTTGGTATTCTTCGTCTTCCCTCTTGGCGCTGCTGCTATCACCCCGTTCCTTGGCAACTATCTTGACCGCAAAGGCAAAGGCGTGTCGATGCTGATTCTCGGTGCAGTCTTGATGATTGCATGTCACTTGACATTTGCATTCGTGCTTCCCGCAACCAAGTCGGCGCTCATTGCCTATCTGGCCATCATCATGCTTGGCATCTCGTTCTCTCTCGTGCCGGCGTCGCTTTGGCCTTCGGTGCCCAAACTGGTTGATAACAAACTGCTTGGCTCGGCCTACGCGATGATTTTCTGGATTCAGAACATTGGCCTGTATGCCTTCCCGATGATTATCGGCAGCGTGCTTGCATCGTCCAATCCCGGAGTAACCGACCCTTTGAAATATAACTATACTGTCCCCATGACAGTCTTTGCAAGCCTTGGCGTGCTTGCTCTTTTCTTCGGCCTTTGGCTCAAGGCCATCGATGTGAAAGGTCATTATGGCCTCGAGGAGCCCAACGTGAAGAACGTTGACGAAAAGATTGAATTTGACGGCATTGAATAAGATAAAGAGCCGGTTCAGCAATAAAGTGTTGAACCGGCTATAATGGCAAGAAACTATATTTTATACGCAATCAACGAATTATAATTTTCCATGAAAAAAATCTTCATTACACTGACCGCATTGGCCGCAATTTCGGCCGGCGCGGCGGCTCAAAGCGTCTATCATGTCGCTGTGACCGGCAACGACAATGGCGCCGGCAGTCTTGAGTCGCCTTTTGCAACAATTGCCCATGCAATTGAAGTAGTTAACCCCGGCGAGACAATCTATGTTCATGGCGGAACATATTATCTCGACCAGCGCATCCGTGTTCCCGAAAAGGCAACCGATGAGAAACATCGCATCAACCTCTGGGCGTATGGCGACGGCGAGGTTATCCTCGACGGCTCAAAAGTTACCCCCAAGAGCGAGATTGAGTTCAAGCAGGCTCGATGCATGTATTTCCCCTACTGGGCTAACTACTGGCATGTCAAGGGCTTGACGTTTCAGAATGCTTGGGACAACGGCGTCAAGGTCGAGGGTAGTTACAACATTTTTGAACGCTGTGTCTTCCGCGGCAACAACGACACCGGTCTACAAATCGGTATGTTCAAAGATTGGTCAATCGAGGAAACCAAGAGTTTCCCTATTACCGGCACACCGGCCTTCAACCCCGGCTATACCTACTGTCGCGGCAACAAGGTAATCAACTGTGATTCCTACAACAACTATGACAAGAAGTCATTTAGCGGCAGCGATGACGGTGGCGACGCCGACGGTTTCGCCTGCAAACTGTTCCCCGGCCCCGGCACGGAATTTATCGGTTGCCGCGCTTGGAACAATAGCGACGACAACTGGGACCTCTATATGGTTTATCATCCTGTTGTTATCAGCAATTGCTGGGCGTGGAACGCCGCTTTTGATGAGAATGACCGAGCAACCAACGCCAACGGTAACGGCTTCAAACTTGGCGGCGGCGGTTCGTCGGGTGGCGCTGCTTTCAGCCAGTCGGTCGGTGCCCATGTTGTCTACAATTGCGTTGCTTTCAACAATGCCCACAAGGGTTTTGACCAGAACAACGCCTACGAGGGCATGTACCTTTTCAACAACCTTGCGTGGGGCAACGAGTTCAATTATCGCTTCCCGACCATATTTGAATATGGCGGCATGTATATCCGCAACTGTGTAGGTTTCAATGCTACAAAGCAGAACCACGAGTTCCTCTCGGCAACAAAAGATGGTTATCAAGAACCCAATACTGCCTATAACTCGTGGACTACAATCGACGGTTGTGACCCCGTTAAAGATGGAAACAAGGTTGGCAAAGACAAGGTCTATGCCGCCGACCATTCCGGTGACTTCCTTTCACTTTCGGTAGCCGATGCCAAGGCCGAGCGTCTTCCCGACGGCTCTCTGCCCGAGAACAACTTTGGCCGTCTTCGCGCCGGTAGCGTCTTTATTGATGCCGGTGAGATTATCAAGGATTTTACTCCGGTTCGCTTTATGACCGAGGCCGAGGCTGCCGCTCATGGTATCGAACTCATTACTGCCGAGCCTGTTACAATTGATTATAATGGCAAAGCCCCCGATATGGGTGCTTTTGAAAGCGGTCAGGCTGCCGATGGTCGCCTTTATGCCGTCAGCGGTCCCGCCGAGCAGACTGTCTATATTGGTACAGCCATTGAGCCCATCGTTGTAAAATGGGGTGGCGCCGCTACCGATGTCAAGGTAGATGGCATTGTCGACAACCTTAAGTTGACTCGCGACATGGAGTCAAAGACATTGACCATTGACGGCACACTCAACAGTTCGACAGTCGTCACAATCACCACCATCGGTGGCGAACTCGCCGCTTCACTGACTTATACACTCAACGCTTCAACAACTGCCCCCGCAACTATCGTATGTTCAAGCGGAAATCAAACCCAACTTGTGTTCTACAACCACGCCATCGAGCCTATCGTGTTTGAAGCCGGCGGCGGCGCAACAGGAATTGTGGCCGACAACCTGCCCAACGGCCTTAAAGCATCGGTAGAGGGCTTGAAACTGACTATTTCAGGTTATCCTGCCGAGGAGGGTAGCTACACCGTGACTGCTACGGGCGGTATGACACCCGTTTCGATTTCGGGCTCAATCAAACTCGAGGAAGCCAACCGAGTTCTGACCGGCGACTGGTATCATATCGACGAGCCGCTTGAGTCAGTAAACGAGGACCTTAAAGGCGTAGTGTCGATTGAATCCTCGTCAAACTACAAGACAGTTTGGGACCCCACCTATACCGAGAGCGGCAGCGTTCCCGGCGGTTGCACGGCCGGTGCCGTCAACGTTGAGCGCGGCGGTGCTCTCGTTTGGAATCTGCCTTCGATTATGGAACTTAAGGCCAATGTTCACTTCACCGGAGGTCGCTACCTTCAGGTAAGTTGGAAATATGACGACGAGGCAACCGAGCACACTTGGACAAGCAGCAAATTGTCAAAGACAACACTCGTTGGTTGGGACCTCCTTGCCGAAGCCGGTATAGAGCCTTCTAACCGACCCGTAACCGTCAAATTTGTCAACCCCACGTCCAACAACGGTGGTATTCGCGTTTATGACTTCTTCGTCAGAGTATACACCGAAGGTGGCAACTCAGGTATTGACAATGTCACTGCCGATATGGAGGATGTTTCACTCTATGTTACCGACGGCGCGCTGATTATCAACACCGACAACATTGCCGGCGCTCGCCTTTACAGCACCACAGGACGCGTTGTCGCTCAATCAATCCGCAGCCAGATTGTTCCGTTGAGTTCAGTAGCACGCGGAAACGTCTATCTGCTTCAGGTACTGACTACCGACGGGCGCAACATCGTCAAAAAGGTAGTCATCAAATAAACTCCAATATCACACTATATTAAAAGACGCCCGGCGCTTGAGAACCGGGCGTCTTTTAATATATAGTCAATCCAAAAGCAAAATTAATGTTCAGTCTCAGGAATCTCGTTAGTTTTGGGGAGGTAGCGATGGAGGAGAATGTAGCCGACGAGACCGGCAAGCAGCGAGCCGACCACGATGCCGAGCTTGGCTTTTTCGAGCAATACCAACTGATTAACGTCCCCTTCGCCATCGCCAAACGACAACGAGGCGATGAATAGCGAAACGGTGAACCCGATGCCGCCAAGCATTGATATGCCGCTGAGTATCTTCCAGTTGCAGTTGTCGGGAAGCGGTGCCCATTTCAGTTTGACACCGAGCCACGACAAGAGTAATATGCCGCCAAACTTGCCGACTACCAATCCTATGATGATGGCGAGCGAGATACCCGAGAAAATAGACGCTACGTCGAGATGCAACAGGTAGATGCCGGCGTTGGCAAATGCAAATAGAGGCACAATCAGATAGTTTACAAGAGGATGAAGCGAGTCCTCGAGGTCTTGAAGTGGAGATATGACCTTGTCGGATGCGTGTTCGACTTGCTTCAGATAGTCCATTTGACTATGGGAGAGAATGGTTTTCTCATTGAGTTGAAGGTCGTCGTCGGCAGTGAATTTTGACAGTGCTCGTCTTATCATATTCAGGTATCGGCCGGGTGCCAATACCGGTTTGGCCGGTATGCAAAGCGCTACAAGAACGCCGGCAATGGTGGGGTGAATACCTGAGTTGAGGAACAGGAACCAGATAACGCCACCGATACCAAGGTAAAACATTTTACTTTGTATTCTGAGGAAAGCACCGCCTATAAGTACGGCAAGCAATGCTAACGCCCAGATTAGAAGACCTATCTCAATATGTGACGAGTAGAAAATTGCTATTACTATAATGCCTCCAATATCATCGACAACGGCAAGAGTGGTTAGGAAAATTTTAACCGACACCGGGACACGGTCGCCGAGCATGGCCAGCACACCGAGTGAGAACGCGATATCGGTTGCCATCGGGATAGCAGCCCCGTCGAGATAGTCAGTGCCGGCAGCCATCATGAAATATAGTGCAACCGGGAAAATCATACCCCCGATTGCGCCCATAATTGGCAGAAGTGCTTTTTTGAAAGAACTCAATTCGCCAACAAGCACTTCGCGCTTGATTTCCAGGCCGATAGTGAAAAAGAAAACCGCCATCAACGCGTCGTTGATAAATTGGAGCAGGTTCATCGGATGGCCTGAGTGGCTGAACAGATTGAAGTCGCCAATCTGTAACCTTATTTCTCGGGTCCAGAACTCATTATAAATATTGTTGATTCCCGGAATGTTGGCACAGAACAAAGCGAGTATTGTTGCCAATATCAGGACATTACCACCGGTGGCGTGACGTTTCAACGACTGACGCGCAGCATAAAATATGCCGCGAGGCTCGATTGTGTCGCTATAGTCAGGCTCGATGTGAAGCCGTTGGGTCAATGTTTTCTTAGTCATAATGTGGAATTTTAGTCGAGAGTTTGCCACGTTTCGTTACCTAAATAAACAAAATTTCACCTCATTTGTTCATTTATGCAAAATACATTTTGGCGAAATAAATTTGTCGCCTTACGAGGAAAAAGTGAGCGGAATTGTGTATATTTGCAGTCAGTTTAAAATCAATACCTCGACACAACTATGACAAGACCTGATAAATCGACATTCACGCGAGCCATCTTCCTGGCCCTCATTGCTATATTCTGCTCTGTGTCAACCATAACGGCACAAATCTTGCAGCCCGTCAAGTGGTCCACGACCGTCAAGATGACAGGCGACAGCGAGGGCGAGATTATTATGAAAGGGTCGATTGACCGCGGTTGGCATCTGTATTCCAACGACCTTGACCCCAACATCGGTCCTTCACCTTTGTCTATTTCATGGGACAAACTTGACGGCGTGAAACTAAAGGGTAATTGGAAGGCCGACAAGCCGTCACATCGCGAGTTTGACAGCATGTTTGAGGCCGAACTCAGTTGGTGGACCGGTAGCGTGGTGTTGACCCAGCCTTTTACGGCGACAAAAGAGGCTTTCACAATCGATGGTACCATCAATTTCTCGGCGTGCAACGATGTCAACTGTATTCCGCCTTCGCGCGAGTCGTTCACTCTCACCGGAACAGCCAAGGTCAAAGGAACGCCCGAGGAAACCAAGCCGGTAGAGGAAACGGTTGAGGCTGAAGTCGTTGCAGAGGAAGCCGCTATTGATTCAGTTGCCACGGTTGCTCCGGTGACTGTTGATACCACCGACGCCAACGGAGCTCTTTGGGCCCCTGTTACCTACGATGCCGAGAATGCCCCGACCAACAGCGGAACGACATCCCTTTGGTTTATCTTTTTTACTTGCTTTATCGGTGGTTTTGTCGCGTTGCTTACACCCTGTGTGTGGCCGATGATACCTTTAACGGTAAGTTTCTTCCTCAAAAAAGGGCAATCGAGGGCCCGCTCTATCATTGACGCTACTATTTATGGCGTGTCTATTATAGTCATCTATCTTGCTCTGGGTCTGATAATTACGGGAATTTTCGGCGCAAGTTCGCTGAATGCTCTTTCAACAAGCGCCGTTTGCAATATCATTTTCTTCCTGTTGCTCGTGGTGTTTGCCATCTCGTTCTTTGGTGCATTTGACATCAAACTTCCCGAGTCGTGGAGCAACAAGATGGACCGCACGGCCGAGAATACAACCGGTATGCTGAGCATCTTCTTTATGGCGTTCACGTTGACGCTTGTGTCGTTCTCTTGCACCGGTCCCATTATCGGTACTCTCCTTGTCGAGGCTGCGAGCACCGGCGATAAGCTTGGTCCGGCCATCGGTATGTTTGGCTTCTCGCTTGCGCTTGCCATTCCGTTCTGTCTTTTTGCCATGTTCCCGTCGTTGCTGCAAAGCACGCCCAAATCGGGCGCATGGATGAATACAGTCAAGGTCGTGCTTGGCTTCATCGAACTTGCTTTGTCTCTTAAATTCCTTTCGGTTGCCGACCTTGCCTACGGCTGGCACATACTTGACCGCGAGGTGTTTATCGTTCTTTGGGTTGCCATCTTCCTGCTCCTTGGCCTCTACCTGCTTGGCAAGTTTAATTTCAAGCATTATGGGAAGGCCGATAGCAGCATCGGTACATTCCGCTTCTTCTTGGCTCTGATTTCGATTTCGTTCAGCCTCTATCTGATACCGGGCCTTTGGGGCGCACCGCTCAAAGGCGTCAGTGCTTTCGTGCCTCCGTTGTTTACTCAGGATTTCAATCTCTATGGCCATGAGTTTGTTGAATATGACGACTTTGAAGAGGGAATGAAAGCGGGTGCAAAAGAGGGTAAACCGGTGCTGATTGACTTCTCGGGGTATGGCTGTGTCAACTGCCGCAAGATGGAAGGCGCCGTTCTCGATGAGGCTGAGGTTCACAGTATGATTACTGATAATTTTGTGGTAATCAAATTGATGGTAGATGAAAAGAAAGAGTTGCCTCAACCAATGACCGTTGAAGAGAACGGTCGTCAGGTTGTTCTCAAAACCTATGGCGACCGCTGGAGTTACTTGCAGCGCTACAAATTTAGCGCCAATGCCCAGCCTTACTATGTCATTCTCAACGACAAGGGCGAACTTATCTCGGGACCGTTCTCTTATGATGAGAATATCCCTCGCTTTGTCCAGTTCCTCGAAAAAGGTATCTCTAATTACAAAAAGCTGTGATTGTAGAAAACTTATTGCCCGAAAATAACCTAAAGCCCGAACTCCTGAAAGCGATTTCGGGCACTCCGGGAGTCATATATCTTGTCAACGTCGATACTCTCTCGACCAAACTCCCGTCACTGTCAGGATTTAAGACTGAAACGATAGCAGTCGCCGGATTACCTTCGATGATTGTGTCGCGTCGCGTCGGGTTGGATAATATTGGTCGCGAGGATTATCAGATACTTCAATTTGACCCCCTCGATAGATATGGGACAGTCAATCTATTGCGATTGTTTAAGAGCATCTTGATTGACACCGATAATGATGGTCCCGGCGACCTCTTTGTCGACATGACAGAGGAAGAAGATGAACTACAGTGTGGTGCAATTGACTCTCCTTGTTGTTCTGTTTCAGAGTCCGATTTCTTAAGAAGAGATGAAGGTATTAAAATAAGTCGCAGTATTGTTTCTAATAGGGTTGCGAAACGTTCTTTCAGTAGAATGTTAGGGTTTGGTGGCGGCCTTTCGTCCAAAGAACTTCACGAAATCGAGGAGAATAACGACGAGCAGACCGTGCGCGGCCTTGAATCTGAACGTGCGATGAAATTGAAGCGCATCAAAGAGATGATTGTTGACTACATCGTCACTTGCAACGAGATGCCCGACCTTGACCGCTTGCAGCAGGAAATCAAGGACATGGTCATAACCGATATTCCTCCTTCGCCACTTGTCATCAATCGCAACCTCGATATCGTTTTCCCTAAATACGACGAACTCAAACTGAAACTTTCGCCCCAACTCAAAGCAATTTATATTCTGTTTTTGATGCACCCCGAGGGGATACAACTCAAAGAGATTGGCGATTTCAAAAAAGAGTTGCAAGAGGTTCTTGCGATTGTCAGACCCGAGGCTTCTGAAAACAAGTACAAACTATTTGTATCTGAGATAGTTAAACCGGGTGCTGACCTCCTGCGTCAGAAAATTTCTCAAATAAAACGCGCTGTTGTGACGCTGTTTTCCGAGTCGCGTCTTGCCGACTATTATTCTATTATCGGTACTCGAGGTGAACCTTATCGTATAATGGCTGCCGGCAACGCAACCATTCCTCGAGTCTTTAATTTTAACGCCTAATTAAATGGCTGGAAGCGAGTTTATAGCACGACGTTTTGACCCGGCAAGCGATTGCGCCCGATGGAACGACATGGTTGCGCGGTGCCGTCAAGCATCATTCCTGTTTGACCGTCGTTACATGGACTATCATAGCGACCGCTTTGAGGATTGCTCGCTGATGGTTTTTAAAGGGAAACGACTTGCAGCGTTGTTCCCGGCTTGTATTGCAGGTAATACCGTCAGTTCTCACTCCGGGCTGACATACGGCGGACTTCTGACTCCCTCTCGAGCGATTGCCGGCGATGTAGCCGGAGCGCTCGATGCTGTAAACAACTATCTTGCGTCCCAAGGCGTTAACGAGGTGATTTACAAGCCTGTACCTACTGTTTATCACACGGTGCCGGCGATGGAGGATTTGTATCACTTGTGGCGAACGGTTAATCCATCGTTTGCCGGTCGCCAAATTTCATCGACGATTGACCGCGATTGCCGCCCGCGTGTTTTCGACATCCGGCGACAAGGTGTGCGCCGCGCCGCCGAGGCCGGGGTTGTCATCGAGCAATCGACAGATTTCGCTCCATTTTGGGATGTACTTTCGAGTAACCTTGCTGAACGCTATGGTACTCGACCGGTTCATTCGCTTGACGAGATTTCACTGCTCGCCGAGCGTTTCCCTAAGAATATTCGCCTCTTTGTGGCACGTCTTGAGCGACGCGTAATTGCAGGTGTCGTTGTATATTACACACCGATGGTTGCCCATAGCCAATATATATCGGCTTCGCCCGAGGGAAAGGCACTTGGCGCGCTCGATTTATTGTTTGAGAAAATAATCGGCCCAAGTTTGCAAGAATGTCGTTTCTTTGATTTTGGCACGTCAACTGAGGAGCGCGGCCACTATCTCAACGAGTCACTTCTCTACCAGAAAGAAGGCTTCGGAGGCCGCGCTACCCTTTACGATATCTACCGTTACACGCTCTAATCCTTGTCTATTTGTGTTTCACCTCGTCGACACCCTCGATAGTCGAGATGTGGTGGATGATGGTTTGCAGTTCTTCGTTGGAGTGAACGGCAAGTTTGATTGTACATGTCACGATGCTGTCGGTCGTCTCGGTGTTAAAGCCGTCCATCGATAGGTTAAGTTCGTTAGAAATTGTGTGGACAAGGTCAATAAACAGGTGATAGCGGTCAACGGCGGTGACTACGATAGTGACGGGGTAGAGAGTTCCATCGGGGATGTACTCGACAGCTCGGAAGAAATCGCCCTGCTGGGTAGCGAGTTTGATTGCTACCGGGCAATCGCGTTTGTGGACCATCACTCGTCCAACCGCACGGTCCTTATAGCCGATAACTTCCTCGCCGGGAATTGGACAGCAAACCGGACAGCGGTCATAGACCGGAACGGGTTGCTCGGAAAGGTAGCGTGAGATAGCACGGCGCGCCTTGTAGGTCACAACGGCATCAAGGTGGGAGGGAACGGGGTTGACATTTTCGTCGGTGAAAATTTCGACAACGTCGCCACGTCGCAACGGGGCCTTGACCGAGGTCAAGAAGTTGTTGACACGGGCGTATTTAGCGTGCAGCCCAAGGTGGGTGTGAACCTCGTAGGCAAAATCGAGGACTGTTGCCTTTTGGGGCAAAATTATTTCACGACCCTTGGGCGTAAATGTCATTATATCATCGTTGTAGAATGATGACACGACTTTTTCGATAAATGTGGCACCGTCCTCTTTCTGGTTGCTGATATCGCGTATAATGTTCTGAAACTTCTTAATCCAGCGCGATACATTATCGCCATTTTGCAATGCCGTGCAACCCAGTTGGCTGTATCTAACCATTCGCTCGCTGCTGATGTGTACCTCTTGCCAACGGCCGAAGTCGGGTAACAGTTTGAGGTGGAAACTTTGATAGCCGTTTTCCTTGGGCGTGTCGATATAGTTGATAATACTGCCGGGCTTTTCATTGAAATGGTTTGTAAGGGCGGCATAGATGCGAAGCGCAACCTCTTTCTCTGAAATTCCTTGAGGTGGATTTTCAAATACGATGTCGGTGAAGTGACGGTATTTCAGATGGTTAAAGTCGTCGCCATACTTGTGCATGCGTCGCCAGGCGCTATACGGCTTGCGATATTCGATAAACACTCTGACCTTGAAACCGGCTTTGTCAAGAATCTGACGAATCTGCTCGCAAAAGCGCTCGAGACGGTCTTTTTGCGCTTTTTTATCCTCCTCAATCCATTGCTCAAGTTCGGCGTAATCGTGAGGGCATCGGAATTTGAGAGAGAGGTTTTCAAGTTCAGTTTTGACGTTATATAACCCGAGGCGATTGGCAAGCGGGGCATAGAAATAGTCGGTTTCGCCGGCAATTTTCATCTGCTTATCGGGACGCATGGATGATAGCGTTCTCATGTTGTGCAGGCGGTCGGCAAGTTTGATGAGCAACGCGCGGATGTCATATTGAACCAGTTCAAGCATCATCTTGAAATTGTCAAGTTGCTTGCTGAGTTCATATTTTTCCTTTTTCTCTTTAGTGACTACTTTGACGAGATAGGCAACCTCTTCGCCAAATTTTTCCTTGATTTCTTCAAGCCCGTGGTCGGTGTCTTCAACAACGTCATGAAGGAAGGCAGCGATGACCGATGAAGCACCGAGCCCAAGTTCAGAGGCTGCAATCTTGGCAACGTTGATGGGATGAAGAATGTAAGGCTCGCCGGTTTTACGTTTCTGCTTGGAATGTGCGTCACGGGCAAGCAAAAAAGCGTCCTTTATTAGCGCAAGTTCTTCGGGTGAAACACGCGGAGCCATTGCGTCAAAAACGGCTTGTGACTCGCGTTCAATGATAGGAGAGTAGTCGTCTTTCATAAAATGTGTTTAAGTGATTGTAGTTCACGTATTTGGGAAAAGAAGGCAGGCATCGCCGTAACTCAGAAAGCGATAGGCCTCGTTGTTGAGCGCATGATTGTAGATTTTCTTCCAATCTTCGCCGACCAATGCCGATACGAGAAGAAGCAGGGTGGAACGGGGCTGATGAAAATTTGTAACCATCCCATTGATTACCTGATATTTATATCCGGGTGCAATCATCAATCTTGTGGCCGCAATGAGGCGGTCAAGATTATGTTGTTCAAGGTAGGAAGCAAGCGCGTTGAGGGCCTCGGCACGCGACAAGCGAGGATGCTCTTCACTATATGGATACCACTGGTCGACCTCAACGGGTGACTGCCCTGATGCAACCATGCAGCCGAGATGGTAGAGACTCTCGAGGGTGCGAACCGAGGTTGTGCCGACGGCGATTACTGGTCGTGTTGTCGCGGCAAGTTCAGCAATCAGCGACCGCGGCACCGAAATCCACTCGCTATGCATCGCGTGCTCGCCAATGGTGTCGGAGGTCACGGGCTTGAATGTACCCGCGCCAACGTGAAGCGTCAATTCGCGACGAGATATGCCTCGACTATCGATTTGCTCAAGAAGACGGTCGGTAAAATGCAGGCCGGCGGTAGGAGCGGCCACGCTACCGTTAAACCGCGAGAAAACAGTCTGATAATCAGAGTTATCCGCCTCCTCAGTCGAGCGATTCAGATAGGGTGGAATGGGTATCTCGCCGGCAGCCTCGATGATGCTGGCAAAGTCGATTCCTGAGTTTTCGTCCCAATCAAACGATATTTCAGAAGCGGTGTCGGTTCGGTCAAGCCGAGTCGCTGTCAGCGTTATCTGTCGGCCATCTTTGAGCGTAATATCAAGAGACAATGGTCCTGATTTCCATTTCTTGGAGTTACCAACAAGACAGGTCCAGACGGTATGACCGACCGAAGCAAACGAAACGGCATAATCGCGAGGTTCAGAGGGTTCGAGGCAAAATATTTCGATAAGCGCACCGGGCCCCTGAGGTGTCGGTGCCTTATGGAATCGAAGGCGAGCGTTGATAACTCGCGTGTTGTTATATATGAGCAATGAATCTAGGGGCAACAGATCGACGATTTGGTCAAAAACGGTATCAATGATTGCGCCGTCGGGCTGCCTGACGAGCAACAAGCATTTGTCACGTTCAGCAACCGGATGGAGCGCAATGCGCTCCTCCGGCAACTGATAGTCGTAGTCGTCTATTCTGATGTCTCGCAGATTCTGCTCCATATCAAAACGTTAGGACAAATTTACTTTCCCTCGACAATGGGACAACCCGAGCAACGCTTTGCAATATCGGCAAAGAAATCGTTCCCCTTGTCGTCAACAAGGATGAAAGCGGGGAAATCCTCAACCTCGATTTTCCAGATTGCTTCCATACCGAGTTCTGGATACTCGAGACATTCTACTTTCTTGATGCTGTTTTGGGCGAGGATAGCGGCCGGACCACCGATTGAACCGAGGTAGAAACCGCCGTGGCGATGGCATGCATCG
>JAFLTK010000117.1 GCA_022511505.1 Muribaculaceae bacterium | reverse complement strand
AAATAAAGCCATCGTGAACATTTAAGCACCCGCCCACGTTGATAATCGTGGTGGCCGCCGTGCTACAACAATATTTCAATAGCCCCACACGAGCGAGCAAAGCTGCGAAGTGCGGGGCTGTTTGAATAGATTTATTGGCCGGTCTGTTACCTATTACTTGTCATTGACGTTTTATCCCTGTTTCAATAGAAGAAATGGAAAAGCTTGACATCAGACATCAACACCTGGAGCGATATATCCTTCCACTTCGCGAAGGAGGGTCACTGCCGGCTCTGGCCGAAGCAGACGACGGCTTCCGCTACGTCGTCAAGTTTCGCGGTGCCGGCCATGGAAACAAGGCGCTCGTTGCCGAGTTTATAGGAGGTGAGATTGCGCGTGCTGCCGGAATGAATGTGCCCGAGATTGTATTTGTCGATATTGACGAGGACTTCGGTCGCACCGAAGGCGACGAGGAAATCCAGGACTTGCTCAAGGCGAGTCGCGGGTTGAACCTGGGGTTACATTTTCTTAACGGCGCAATCACCTATGACCCGGCCGTCAATAGTGTCGACCCCGTGACCGCATCGCGGGTAGTGTGGCTCGACGCGTTCCTAACCAACGTTGACCGCACGGCCCGTAATACCAATATGCTGATGTGGCACAACAACCGTGAACTATGGCTCATTGACCATGGTGCCACGCTCTATTTCCACCACAACTGGGACGGCTGGGAAAAAGCCGCCTTGTCCCCCTTCCCCTATATCAAAGACCACGTCCTGCTACCCGTCGCCGGGCAACTTCGGGAGGCCGACGAGCAACTAAAGGAACTCGTCACACCCGAGCTAATTGAGCGTGTTGTCAACTCGGTTCCCGACGAGTGGCTTATCGAAGAAGGGTCAACCTTGACTCCCGACGACCGTCGCCGTGTCTATATCAAGTTTTTAACCGACCGCCTCGCGGCATCTTCATCAACTTTTGTCAGCCATGCAATCGACGCCCGAGAAAAACTTGTTTGAATATGCCGTTGTGAGGTATTTGCCCGACGTCGAGCGCGAGGAGTTTATCAACGTGGGGTTGATAATGATGTGCAAGCGCCGGCGATGGCTGAAATGTCGCGTCGCGCCAAATCATCAACTGATAGCGCAATTCAACCCACCCCATTCTCCCGAAGTCATCGACCGTCAACTCCAGAGCTTTCTTCGCGTTGCCGACGGCCAACGTGACGCCGGCCCAATCGCCACGCTTGAGGCCGAGGAGCGTTTCCGTTGGCTGACAGCCGTTCGCAGCGCCTCGTTTCAGACCTCCCGCCCTCATCCCGGCAAAACCACAGACCTCGACGCCACATTCAACACCCTCTTCCACCGCCTCGTCCTCTAATCCCCTCCTCGCGATGGGTTGCATTCCCGTGGTAATTATCGCTGTACATAAATCGATATTAATCAAGATTTAACGCGACAAGTCACGACTCTATATCTCACCACGTCGGTCGCCATTTTTGCTCGTAGACGCGTGCAATAACAAAGATTTTTATTGTAGAGTGATAAATTGTTAGTATATTTGCAGATGAACAGCGTCGCTATGTTTTCCGGAGGGGAAACAACCGCATTGCGAGCGGCGTCCGTTCAATAACATTTTGCAAAGCGTAATTTGCGCTTTCTTCTGACTGTGTAGAATCGGCAAAATTCAACAACGTCGGTCAGGAAAAAGATGCAACGTTACGCTCTATGGGTGTACTATACCCAATTGTGACACAGGCTTTTAGTCGGTGTCTTGTTGGTATATATACACTTCGTGGGGCTTGACGTTGCTCGTTCCGACCGACGGGCTTTGCCGAGCCTTACACAGTGGGACGAGCAACGATTGAAGTTCCACGTTTTTGTATTATGTTATCAATTTTCTGTTTTAACCGGCATCCTCGGAACTTCATTGCCAATAAATAGCAGTTTTGGCAAATAAGAATCTAAACAAGGCAAAAGAAGCCAAGAAAGACGAGTTTTACACCCAACTTGAAGACATTAACAATGAACTGCGTCACTATCGCGAGCATTTTCGCGGAAAGACAGTTCTCTGTAACTGTGACGACCCGCGCGTCAGTAATTTCTTCAAATATTTTGCCTATAATTTTGAATTTCTTGGTCTAAAGAAACTTATCGCGACATGCTACAAGAATCAAGATGTCAATCTATTCTCGGAAGGCGCGAGCGAGAAAGCAGTCTATCTCGTTTATGAAGGGGACAAGAACGGCAACCACATCCCCGATGATGAAGATATCGAAGTCTTTCCGCTCAAAGGTGATGGCGATTTTCGGTCTGCTGAATGTATTGAGTTTCTCAAAGAAGCAGATATCGTTGTTACCAATCCACCCTTCTCTCTTTTTCGAGAGTATGTCGCCCAACTAATCAAGTATGATAAGAAGTTTTTGATAATCGGTCATCAGAACGCTATCACCTACAAGGAGTTTTTTCCATTAATACAAAACAACAACCTATGGCTTGGTTATGGATTTAAAGGAAATGCAGGTTATTTTATTTCCAAATATGAAGACACTGCATCAGCAGGTAATCACAAGGAGGGCATGATTCGAGTATCAGGCGTTACATGGTTTACAAATCTGGAAATCAAGAAACGACACGAAAATTTAATCCTCTATAAAACATATTCTTCGGATGAGTATCCAAAGTATGTTAACTATGATGCAATAGAAGTTTCAAAAACCGAATTAATACCAATTGACTATGAGGGCCTGATGGGCGTTCCAATTACTTTCCTTGATAAATACAACCCAGACCAATTTGAAATCATTGGGATTAGTTTAAATTTAGGAATTAATAAACCCACTGATTTACCAAAAGAAAAACAAGGTGGTCCTGCTTTCTACCTAAAAAATGGCGGAGAGTATAAAAGATTATATGTAAGAATCGTTATTCGTCACAAAAAGCATTAAACCATGAAGATAGAACTAAAATCAATTAAAGTTGCCGACCTCATCTCGGGATACACAAATGACGCTGATACCGGCGTCCTTGGCTATGGTGGTAGGCTAAATATAAGACCGCCCTATCAACGAGAGTTCCGCTATAACGAGGCTCAGCAACAGGCTGTTATTGAAACCATTCTTAAGGGATTCCCGCTGAATATCATGTATTGGAGTGTTGACGCTGACGGCAACTATGAAATGATTGACGGCCAACAGCGCACGCTTTCAATCTGTGGTTTCCACACTCATGATTTCAATATTAAGGACTCGAACAATAATACTATATATTTCAATACTTTGACAGAAGAAGAGCAACAGAAATTTCTCAATTATCAACTGACGGTATATTTCTGTGAAGGCACCGACAAGGAGAAACTCGACTGGTTCCGAGTAATTAACATCGCCGGCGAGAAACTGCTTGACCAAGAATTGCTTAACGCGGTTTACAGCGGTCCCTTTGTGTCCGACGCTCGACGCTATTTCTCCAAGAAAGATTGCGCCGCCTACAAACTCGGGGCAAAGTATTTAAACGGCAAAACTCTCGAGCAGGCCTACCTTGCAACGATACTGCGCTGGGCGGCTCGACGCGACGGTATAGGTAAAGATAATGTTGACAAATACTTGGCTATTCATCAGTTTGACCCGAATGCCAATCAACTATGGGCCTACTTTATGGCTATAATCACATGGATAAAGTCAACCTTCCCACACTATCGCAATGAAATGAAAGGACTCGATTGGGGTGCAATCTATGACGAATTTCACGAAAATATATACGACACCCAAGCCCTTGAGAATCGTATTCACGACCTAATGGAGGATGACGATATAATGAAAAAATCGGGTATATATCGTTACGTGCTAAGCGGTGATTTGCGAGACCTGTCGTTTCGGGCATTCGATATGAAACAGAAACGAGAAGCCTACGAGCGGCAAAATGGCATCTGCGTTCATTGCGGCAAGCATTTTGCGCTTGAAAATATGGAGGCCGACCATATCACGCCTTGGAAAGAAGGCGGCACAACCGTAGCCGAGAATTGCCAGATGTTGTGTATCAACTGCAATCGAACAAAAGGCGCAAGATGATGGCGATATATTATAATAAATTTCGTAATCATGTAATTCGCAATTTATTAGCAATTTAGTCGGTGATAAACAAAACATAGATAATAACCCGAAGTTACACAGAAATTTCGGGAAATCGTTTTTTCTTTTTCTGAATTATACACAGATTATTCGATTAAAAGATGTAACTTTGTAAGCGATATGACAAAGGAAAATGAAATCATAGTTTATCAGCC
>JAFLTK010000116.1 GCA_022511505.1 Muribaculaceae bacterium | reverse complement strand
TCCCTACCGGTTGACCCGGGGCCGTTTAGGTCGAGGAGCTGGAGCTCCTCGTCACGACGGGAGGCGACAATGGGCCGGTAGTCATCGAAGATGACGCTATTATGGTTAACCCCACCAAGAGCGTAGCGATTGGTGGGGTGGGAGAAGGTAGATACACAGAGTCGTCGGAGACGACGATTACTTGACCGCAGCGATGAGCCTGAAAGGCGAAAAAAGCGCGGCCCCCGGGGATGGGGAGCCGCGCGTTATGATTTACCTTTGGAACGGCTTGGAGGCCGTTAGGTTTTTATTCAGAGGATGTTACTTAACAACAACCTTGGTTGTCTTGTTGCCCTGCTTCTTGATGTAGATGCCGGGAGCCATATTCTTGCCATTCACTTGCTGACCGTTCATGTTGAAGTAGATAGCGGGTGCGTTGCTGTCTTCAACCTCGATCATATCGACGCCTGTAGCGTTGCGGTTGTCAACGTAGGTCAGAGCGTGGAAAGTAGGCTCGAGGCCTGAAGCTGTTGTGTAGTGAGTTTTTACGAAGATAGTGTAGCCACCGTTGACCGAGGGGGTTAAGCCGGCAGTTTTCATGTCTGCCTCGGGAATCACGAGATTGAACTTACCGTCGGCGTTGAGTTCAGCAGCCTTGTTGTCAGTCTCATCTTCTTCAGCGGAGGCACCCTTAGCGGCGCTCTTTGTGAAGCTTGACCAGAATTTAGAGTCAGAAATGTTCATGGCGCCAACCAAGCCGGTAGTCTTGTGAGTATTGGAAGTTACCGAACTAACATTGCCGGGAACCATATAAAGTTCATAGTGGTCAACATACTTGTCGTTCTCACCGGCATAAATCTGACCTCTTATATACAATTGATCACCGGCGCGATAATCCTTGTCGAGCAACTGTACAGAGACACTGTGGGTAATTTCATTAGTTTTCTCGTAAATTACCATTTTCTCACATTCATACGTTTCACGAATATAACTATCGTAATAGTAAAATTTATCTACTTCCAGAAGTTCATTATTAATGGTATGTAATTCAGAGCCTTTAATATTTTCATCGTAGGCCCAATAATTCTTTTCATCAAAGCTATGGTGTTTTAGGCCACTTATGATACGACCAGTTATATCACCGGATTGTCCATTGCTTTTGGAACCAATATAAACTTTATCTTCTCTATATCCAGAATAGCAAACTGTTCCATCATAATAACTATAGCCTACTTTCATCCCTTCGAACCATTCTCGACGACCTGTCATTGTCATATATGAGTATACAACTTGACTCGGGATTGTAAACTCTCCATTACTTTTTACAGTTGCAGTTATAGGAGTGTAGTTCATTGATGCCGGACTAATGGTGTTTTTATAGACCATTCCAAGATTATAAAAATTGTAGAACACAATGTTGTTCCCACTTATCGTGTAGTTGCAATCATAAGTGTCTCCATTCTTTTCGAGAGTAGTATGTGTTCCATCAATAGGGTAAAGCGCAAAAGTTCGATAAATTGAATTACCGCCGTTCTCATAACACTCAATGTATCCGTTAAAATTGAATCGCTGTAATCCAGATGTAGAGTCGCCTATGCCGTATGCATCACTTGTGAATGTATTATAAGAGGAGCTTGTATAGCGTCCATAAAATGAACTATTTGATGTAAAATCCGATTCTAGACAACGATAAATATTCATTGTCATGCTACGGTCATCTGTTCCATAGAATTTTTTACGATTATTATTCCCAGTAGCAATAGTCAATGTTAGAGTGTTATCTCTGTTTAATGTAAACTCTACATCGTAGTTGTTCCAAAAACCGTGAACCATAACAGTGTTAGTACCTGTTTTTTCAAATCGGCCGACAGTTGAGAAAACCGCTAAGTTTTTCTGTTCATAGCAACCGCGGAATATTTGACCGCAGAGTTTTCCGTCGAGGTCGTCGACAGTGATGGCCGACGCTTGGAAGACCCCCATCGACGCTACGAGCGCGAGGAGAGAAAATAAAAGTTTTTTCATCGTAAGATAATGTATAAGTTTATAGATTCAGTAAATTCGTCTGCTTAGTAAAGGTAGACAAAAATTGCGCGGCAAAAGTAGATAAAAATCGTGGGTTAGAAGTTTGAGATTGCGTTAAAAAGTGTTAACAAAGTCGGTTTTTGCATAATTTTTTGATTTTTATAGGAGCCTGATTGGGTTGAGGTGCCTGAAATGGCTCGCGTTGATGGAGGGTAGGGATTAGTGGAAGGGGTGGAAGTGTCATCTGATTGCTCTGATTTTTCTATGGCGTAAGTCAGCGTTGCGGCAGTTTATGGATTTGCAAAACGGAAAGAATTTTTATAACTTTGCAAAAACAATTATTAGCTAATTATTACCATGAAAAAATTTCTCTCTACTGTTGCTATGACGTGCGCCGTTGCCGGTGCGGTCGCGGCAACGACCTATCCCTATCAAGACACGTCGCTATCGCCTATGGAGCGCGCTGCCGACATGGTTTCACGCATGACGCTCGCCCAGAAGATTGACCAGGTTGGCCATCAGACCGGGGCGGTAGTCACTCTCGGTCTCAAGGGCTATAACTATTGGAACGAGGCTATCCACGGCGTCGCCCGCTCGGGGTTGGCGACTTCGTTCCCGGTGTCAAAAGCGCTTTCGGCAACGTGGGATTTGCCGCTGGTATATAACGTGGCAACCGCTATTTCCGACGAGTGTCGTGTCTACAGCAACACACAGTCTAAGGGCTTGATTTACTGGTGCCCCACCATCAACATGAGCCGCGACCCGCGCTGGGGTCGCGACGAGGAGAACTATGGCGAGGACCCATGGCTGACGGGACGCATCGCCGTTGAGTTTATCAAGGGCATGCAGGGCGATGACCCCAAGCATTATAAAACTATCGCTACCGCCAAGCATTTTGCGGCCAACAACTATGAGAAAGGTCGCCGCAACACGTCGAGCGACATGGACGACCGCAATCTGCGCGAATACTATTTGCCGGCATTTGAGATGGCCGTCAAGGAGGGCAACGTCCGCTCTATTATGAGTGCCTACAACGCCGTCAACGGCATCCCGTGTGGCGCCAACCATGAGTTGCTGATTGACATCCTTCGCGGCGAGTGGGGCTTTGACGGTTTTGTTACCAGCGACTGTGGCGCCGTCGACGATGTTTTCACTCGTCACAAATATGTTGCGACGGGCGCCGAGGCATCGGCCGTATCGATGATAAACGGCGAGGACCTAAATTGTGGCGACACGTTCCAGACCTACTGCAAGGAGGCTATTGAGAAAGGACTCATGACCGAGGCCGACCTTGACTTGGCGCTCACTCGCGTTCTTGCCGCCCGCTTCTCGGTTGGCGAGTTTGATCCGGCCTCTGAAGTGTCGTGGACCAAGGTCCCCCAGAGCGTCCTCAACTGCGAGGCCCATCAGGAACTCGCTCTCCAGGCTGCCCGCGAGGCTATCGTCCTGCTCAAGAACGACAATAACTTCCTCCCTCTGCGCCTCGACCAGACCGTTGCCATCATCGGCCCCCACGGCAACACTGTCACTTTGGGCGGTTACAGCGGTTCGCCGACCGCACTGTCGACCGTGCTCGAGGGCGTTGCCGAGAAAGTGGGTTTTACATACGACGACGGCACCGTCCAGTTTGAGGACTGCGACGAGCAATCGGTTGCTACCGGCTCCAAGCGTTTGACCCACGAAGCCAATGGTTCGGCCGGCAACTTGGGCTATATTTATAACAACGACTGGGTGGCGTTCAACGACATCAACTTTGGCAACGGCCGCTCGCGCCTCGAGGTTTATCACGGTGCCCAGAACAGCAACCCGACTATAGTCGAGTTCTATCTCGATACCCTTGACGGGGAGCCTGCCGCCCGTGTAACGTGTCCGGTTACAGGCAACTGGTCTAAATATGTTGTTACCGGCATCGACGTAGACCCCGCCGTGTTCAAAGGCGTTCACAAGGTATACACCAAGTTTCTCGGCGGTACCAACGGCGACAAATATTGTGCCAACATGGACTGGTTCCGCGTCTACGACCCGGCCGTCACCAACCCCCTCGAGGATGTAGGCCCCGTCTATTTCTACAAGGGCTGTGACGTTACCGGCTCGGCCAACACCAACTATGCCCGCGCCCTCGAGATTGCCCAAAAGGCCGATGTCGTCATCTTCTGTGGCGGAACCGACCTGAGCGTCAGCGACGAGAGCAACGACCGCTCGTCGCTCAACCTCCCCGGCGACCAGCAGAAACTACTCGAGCAGGTGTATGCAGTTAACCCCA
>JAFLTK010000115.1 GCA_022511505.1 Muribaculaceae bacterium | reverse complement strand
CGCATCTTCTGATACCGGTAACAATTTTAATCTTTCCATCATGCCGCTTGGCAATTAGCTTTTTTAAGTATAAATCTCGTGCTATTATCATGTCTACTGATAAAAACTGTGGCTTGCTACACTTTTTGTCAGTACAAAGATATAAATAAAATCTTGTTCTACAAAAAATGTCTAAGTTGTAGTCAACTCCAAACGAGGCGAGTCGCGTCCCGTGGCGACGGGCGCGACTCGCATGAAGGGGGATGAATTTTAGAATCAGAATTGGAAGTGGATAGCCTTGCGGCCGGCGGGAGTTGTGGCAACGCCGATGTAATGGCCGCGGCCAAGGGCGGTGACGTTGATGGCGTCGGTTCCGGCGGCAACTTTGATGCCGGTCAGGTTATAGACCTCAATCAAGGCGCCGGGAGAGTAGAGCGTTGCGCCGTCCCATGTCAGCGTAACCTCAGCGTCGGTAGCGATGTTTTCGACGCCGCTATGCTGTGCCTTGGCTACCTCGACGGTGGCTGCGCTTTCCTCGCTGTTGATGTTGAAGTTGATGGTAGTGGTACCTTCTTTGAGTGCTATAAATCCGATTGTCAACACGTTATCGGTCATCGTTGCGTTGTCGGTCATCTCGATAATAGTGTTGTCATACTCGCAAAGGAAACTTACGAGGACCTCGTCGAGAGTTATCTCTTTTGAGTCGAGGAAACGCAATGTGACATCAAAGTTCTCGCCTTCGACGGTTTTGATGGCCGAAGTAACGACGACGTAGGATGTCTCGAAGTAGAGGCGCGGGTCGGTGTCGGTATAGATGTGCCAAGGCTCGTCGGTTGATGTGCCAAACGAGTAGCCGAGTGTCTCGTCAAGGAACTCACGGCTGATGGCGTCGATACTTTCACCCTCGGTAGAGACGGCTGTGGGCTCGATGGCCGAACTGAACGGAGCAAGCGAGGCCAGGGCGTAGTTGGCGGCGAGGCCCTGCTCGGTCTCATTGGCGGCGCTGGTCGACGAATTCTCGTTGGTCACCGAGTAGCCGACAATGCGGTGGACGGTTGCAGTCTGGCCCGGATAATCTTCTTGCACGTTTTCGATGCCGGGGGCATTTAGCGAGCGCAGAGCGACAATGTTGCCCGAGATGATGACGGGGACTTCGAGTTCAGAACCAAAGTAGGGCGCCAGCGAGCCGACGATACCGCCGGCGGCGTATGCGTTGCTCCAACGCTCGGGCTCAGTAGCGGTGATTTCGCCCTCAACATAGCAGCGAATGATTGGAGCGCGGTTGCTCAGGCCAATGATACCGCCAACGTTGTTGCGAGCCTTAATGGTGGCGTCGACGTGGCAATCCTTGACATTGTCGTCGGCCGAGATGCTCTCGCCGATGATACCGCCAACGCTCGTGCGGCCCTCGATATTGCCA
Organism: Muribaculaceae bacterium; assembly: GCA_022511505.1. GTDB lineage: Bacteria > Bacteroidota > Bacteroidia > Bacteroidales > Muribaculaceae > HGM05190. The sequence continues at coordinate 2,884 of JAFLTK010000115.1, read as the reverse complement.
CTGAATGCCGATGCTGCAACGTGCAGGCCGGTGCGAGCGTTACCAACGAGACCACCAACATCGCTTGCGTTGGGCAACGATATGTTGCAACCGTGTAGTGAACTGGAAGTTATTGACGAGCCGACAGTTGCCTGGCCGACAAGACCGCCGAAGACGCCTCCGAATGTACTGTCGATGTTCAGCCCGTAGACGTGAACGTTGTCGATGTTGAGCGTGATGCAATAGCCGGCAATCAGACCGCCGTAGGAACTACCGGACGGATTGACGACGGGCTCGATGAAAGTCAGATTCTTGACCGTAGCGCCCGGCTCGACCATACCGAACATACCGGTATAACTATCGCCCGGCTTGATGTAGAGGTTGGAGATAGTGTGGCCGTCGCCGTCAAGAGTGCCGGTGAACGAACTGATGGGGCTAAATTCAAAGCCGGCGGCATCAAAGTCGTTGACAACGCGATAGTTGGCGGCGGGGTGAAGTTTGATGAGTTGCAGATCGCCGACCGAGGCAATCTGATAGGGATTGGCGGCGGAGCCGTCTCCTCCGGCCATCATTGTGAACGGCAGGTCATAAACATCTATATTATATGTGTAGTTGTCGTTGTAGACCATCTGAAGGCGGTTGCGGTTGTCGTCATAGATAACGGTAAAGAGGTAGGGCAGACCGCGGCCGTCGCTCTCCGAGAAGGTGGCGATGCGGTCGCCGTTGTCGTCAACAATGACAAACTCGTTTTTGACTGTCGACGTGCTTCCGGTCACATAGCGTCCCACAAGCACTGCATATTCGACGCCCGGGTCGGTGTCATAAAGGTAGGGGGTAAGGGCCGCCTGATTGAGGTTGATAGTGGCGCGGGCAACGTTTTTGCCAACGTTGATGCGGTCGATATGGTCGAGCGTTCCGTCGGTGTTAATCCATGCCACGCGGGGCAGTTCGTTGCCATCCTCGTCGACCTCGTCAAAACTCATGATGAAGGCATATTTATAGGTGCCGTTGCCGGTCGACACGCGGTCGCCGGTGGCCGAAATGGGCTCGCCGTTGATGCTTTGGTCGAGGGTCATCACCAGATTGCCCGAGTATAGGTCGACAAAGGCAAACTCATACTTCTCACTGCCATTGAGAGTTACAAACATTGCTTGAGGCTCCAGGCCGGGGATGTCGCTGAACAGGACGATGCCGTCGGTATTTTCGGCAAGATTCAGAACATGGTTACCCTTGTTGTCATAGATGTCATAACTCGAACTCATGCTCTCGAGATCTGACGCCTTGGTGAAGTCGCGAGCAACGATGAAGGCGGGAGCCTGTGGCGTACCGTTTACGCTCATGTCGATGTCGTTTTTCCACGCAATCGAGCCGATGCTGTAGAACGTGTAGTTCAACTCGCCGTCGACCTTGCGCTCCTCGACCGGCAGGCGAGTGGTCGACACTGACTCGAGAGTCTCAGCGTATGCGTTGGGGTAGGAGAACACGTCGATAATCAGGGCGTTATCGGGCGTGGCGCTCTCGTCTTGTGCAAAACCGGTGGGGTCGACAAAATAGGGCTTTTCATAGCGCGAGAAGATGAAGTAAGGAACGCCGTTGACATCCTTGGAGATGAAATAGATGCCGTCGGTGGTGTCGCCGGGGATGCAGACGAGTTGGATGTCATAGTTAAAGATGGGCGTCGGGCCACCTTCCCAACCTGCTTTCTTATAGATGGTTACGTGGGTCTTATAGGCGTTGACAAAGTCGACAAAAGTGTCATATTCGCCATCAGGGTCGGGCACGATGTCTTCGACAAAAGTGTAATAAAAATTCTCGCTCCAGGAGTCGACGGCAGCGTTAAATGAGTCAACACAGCGGCCGGGAATCTGAGCGATGCAGACGTCGTTTTCGCCCTCTTTGTCACCTCCAATCGAGTAGACCTTGTTGTAGTAGTTTACTTTATAGTTCTGCTCGGGGCCGGTGTTCATGGCCATGTAGACCATCACCTCGGGGCGAGCGTCGGTGTTGAAAAATTTGGTCGAAACGGCGGGGTCGAGCACAGCCGAGGCAACGCGCGTCTCGCCGGGGCCAAAGGTGACATCATCGCGAATGGTGCCGATTTCCTGAAACGCCGTGTCATAGATTTTGAACGTATAGGCCACGATTTGGTCCTCCGAGTAGCCGTTGCCAAAGTCGACCGTTTTGTAGTCATACTCGGCGGTGTAGAACCACGTCGAGCCGTCGGGACCCTCGATGAAACTGAAATTGTTGAGGCCGTCAAACTTGGCCGAGGTTGTCATGCCGGGCGCACGGCGACCGAGGCGCCGGTTCATCTTGGCGGTAACATCTTCGCCGGGATTTGTCCACGGCTTCTCGCCACGGAACTCGCGCACGGGTTGCGCCGTCTGTAACATCTTGCCAATGCGGCTGTTGGTATCAAGATTGAAGGTCGTTGCTTGGCTGCTAAACGCGCCTGCCGTCAAGGTTGCAACGAGGGTCAAAACCGATACTTTTAAGGTCAAATATTTCATCTGCTATTGATTTAATTATCAGGATTGAAGTCTATTTGGAGAGGGACATCGGCAGCCCTGCAGAGCGCGGGCCGTGATTTCCCGATTATACCCGTCTCAAAGATAATACAAATTGCCCTATTATTTATTTACCGCCTTGTCATTTAACCACATTTAACTAAAATTTCCGTTTTCGGCGAGTCTAGAGAATCGGATGCTATCCATAACATTCAGATATTGTGCTATTGAGCCCAAAAAATGGGTCAGTGACATGCGTTCATGCAATTAAAACTTATTGTCGAACCGGCTCTTAAACTATAAATAAACAGAAATCGCAAAGACCCGAGAGCGAGTTTTTGCGATTTTGTTGCCTTGGAAGGATTCGAACCCTCACAGGCGGAACCAGAATCCGACGT
>JAFLTK010000114.1 GCA_022511505.1 Muribaculaceae bacterium | reverse complement strand
ATCCGCTGACCGCCCGCCGTTACGTTAAAATAAATAAAATGTTCCGGTTACACTTGCTTCCCACAATCATTATATCTACCTTTGTGAAAAGCAAAAACACGTAACCTGATTCCATGAATTTCTATAGCACCCGCAATCGACGCTCCTCCATCCCCCTGCGCAACGCCATTCTCCAGGGGGTGGCTGCCGATGGCGGTTTGTACATGCCAACAGCCATCCCGTCGCTGCCTCGCGCTTTTTTCAACAACATCCCTGCGATGTCGGCCGGCGAGATTGCCTATATCATAACCAACACATTCTTTGGCAACGACGTAGACTCTGAAACCATCAAAAGCATCGTTTCGCGTAGCATCGACTTTGACATCCCCGTCGTCCCCATCGGTGACACCGGTATCAGTTCGCTCGAATTGTTTCACGGTCCGACGCTCGCCATCAACGACCTCGGTTCCCAGTTTATGGCCCGCCTGCTGTTCCACTTCACCCCCGGTCGCAAGCCGCTCAACATCCTCGTCGCAACCTCGGGAGACGCCGGTAGTGCCGTTGCCGCCGGTTTCCACGACATGCCGGGAGTCAGAGTGTTCATCCTCTACCCGTCGGGAAAAGTAACCGATTTTCAGGAAGCCCAGTTTACCACCATGGGACGCAACGTGACCGCCATCGAGGTCTACGGTGACTTTGACGACTGCCAGAAACTCGTGCAACGCGCCCTCATGGACCCCGAGATTGCCCAAAGAATACCCCTAACCTCAGCCAACTCCATCAATATCGGTCGCCTGTTGCCCCAGACGATGTATTTTTTCCACGGTTACGCCCGATTGATTGAAAGCGGGGTCAACCCCGACGAGATTGTGATCTCCGTTCCCTGCGGAAACCTCGCCACGCTGACCGCCGGAGTCATTGCCAAGCGCATGGGTCTGCCAATCAAGCGATTTGTTGCCACCGGAAGCCGAGGTTGCTTCTTTTCGCGCTTCATGGCCACCGGAGAGATGTCGCCCGTCAAGACCGGACGCAGCATCATGGCCGGTATCGATGTCAGCCACCCCTCAAACATCGACCGCATCATCGACCTCTACAACGGCGACCGCCAGGCCATGGCCCGCGAAATCACCCCCGTAGAAATCGACGACGCCCGCGCCCTCAGCACCATTGCCGAGGTCGACTCGCGATATGGCTACCTCTTTGACCCCCACGGTGCCGCAACCTACGCCGCCCTTGCCGACGAGATTAAGCCCGGTGAAGCCGGACTCGTTGTTGCCGCCGCCCATCCCGTCAAATACCGCCGCGTGGTCAGCAACGCCGTCGACCGCCCCGTCGACCTCCCCGGCCACGTCAGCGACATTTTCACCCGTCCGCGTCACCGCAAACGCCTCCATCCCGTCTACCCCGACTTTAAAGAATACCTCCTCACCCATTCATATACCTAACACCACCAACCCGCTATGGCCAACAAAAGAATCCTCAAGAAACAAGTCCTCTATGTGTGCGGTGACATCGCCGCCGAGTGTATTTTTGCTGCCGACGTCGTTCCCGGTATCGACGAGCAGAAAATGGGTCAGATTGTTGTCGACCTCGCCGTCCTTCAGGAACAGACCCTCCAGAAGATGAATTTCACCTTCGACAAAGCCCCTCGCGACTTTGAAAACCGCGCCGACTACAACAAAGCCCGCGCCGCCTACTACCACGCCGCTTTCAAATCGCTCAAAAACACCTTCAACAAGAGTATCGACGAGATTGTTGCCCGCATGAACGCCCTCCTGCCCGAGGAACAGCGCCGCCTCAACAAAGAAGCAGTGAATAAGTAATTCAACACTTCGCTTCGCTCGCGTTGAAGTTTAAAGTTTAAAAGGTTAAAGGGGAGAGGTTATAGGGTAATTCCCTCTTGATTTGTCTTGCTGTGCGAGCGCTTGCGCGAGATACCCCCTCCCCCTTTACCCTCTACCCTTTACCCTATCCCAAAAAATGAATCTTGCCGGACTAATCCTCCGCCTTGCCGGCTGGAAAGTCAACATCACGGCCCCCGATTTCCCGAAATGTATCATCGCCGTTGCTCCCCACACCAGTAACTGGGATTTCATCCTCGGGAAATTGGCCTACGCCGCCGTTGGCCGTCATGCCGGTTTCTTGATGAAAGAAACATGGTTCTTCTTTCCTCTTAACATCTTTTTTAAAGCCATTGGAGGTATACCCGTGCCGCGCCGTCGAGGGTCGTCGCTCGTCGACATGATTGTCGATAAGTTCAACGCAACCCAACGCATGGTCATCGCCATCACCCCCGAGGGAACGCGCAGCCGCACGTCGCAATGGCGCAGCGGCCTGTTGCACATCGCCCGACGTGCCGACGTCCCCATCGAACTCGGTGTCATCGACTTCCCGACCAAGACCATCACCATTGCCGACGTCTTTCACCCCACCGGTGACGTCGACGCCGACATGGCCTACCTCAAATCCTACTATCGCCCCTTTACCGGGAAATATCCCGAAAAATTCACCACCGAATGAGCAGCCCCTTTACCATCGCCGCCCTGCAACAGGACATCGCTTGGAGTGACAAGCAGGAAAACCTCCTGACAACAGCCCATAACCTAAACCGCATTCGCCGCGGAACCGACCTCGTCGTGCTCCCCGAACTATTCACAACCGGATACATTGCCGACGCCACGCTGCTGCCACAACTCGCCGAGACCAATGACGGTCACACCGTCGACGACCTCCACCGCTGGGCCGATTATTTCCACTTTGCCATAGCCGGCAGTTTCCTTGCCACCGACGGACACGGTAATTTCTACAACCGCGGTTTCTTTGTTGAACCCGGCGGTGAGAAATATTTCTACGACAAACACCACCTCTTTTCGATGTCGACCGAAGCCGACCTTTTCACCCCCGGAGAACGGATTTCGCGCCCCGTTCGCTACCGCGGGTGGAACATTAAGTTGCTGATATGCTATGACGTGCGCTTCCCCGTGTGGTGCCGCAAGGTTGACAACGACTATGACATCCTGCTTTTCCCCGCCAACTGGCCCTCGGCGCGCCTAAGCCAGTTCCGCCAACTGCTCGCTGCCCGCGCCGTTGAAAACAACGCCATCGTCGTAGGGTGTAACCGCATCGGTAGCGACGACGCAGGCGAATACCCCGAAGGAGGCTCGGCAATCTACGACCTCCAGGGACGCGAAGTGTCGACCGCCGACGAGTATGGAAACCTTTACGCCACCTTTGACCGCGACCGTTTCGTCGCCTCGCGCGACCGCTTCCCAACCTACCGCGACGCCGACCCCTTCCGCCTCCTCGACCTCTGACCCTTCCCGTGACGAGGAGCTGTTTGTCTTTGGGTGTGAAAAAACTGAAAGCGAGATGACCGGGTGGCCGTCTCGCTTTCGTTAAATAGGGTTATCGAGGGGTATTATTTGTTGGTTATCGAGGTAACGGCTTTCCAGCAGAGGGCCGCGATAACAGCACCTACAAGCGGACCAACAACCATAATCCAGAAGTCGCCCCATGCGTTGCAAGAGAACAGAGCGGGACCAAATGAACGAGCCGGGTTAACCGAGCAGTTGTCAACGGGAATACCGACGATGTTGACAAGACCGAGGGCTATACCGATTGCGAGACCTGCAAAGTTGCCGCAACCTTTCTTTGCATCGGTAGCACCGAGGATAACGAAAACAAAGAAGAAAGTCAGAAGCATCTCGGTCAGCAGGGCCATGGTGGGAGTTGCACCGGGCTGGAGAACGTTTGCTGCCAGGAAGTTACCGCTGGCCTCAGTGATGCCGCCAAAGTTGAAACCGGGAGCCGAGTTAACAAGCCAGAAAAGAAGACCTGCACCAACTGCTGCACCAATCAACTGGAAAATGACATAAAAACAGAAATCTTTTGCGTTCATGCGACCGCTCAAGAATACACCCAGCGAAACAGCGGGGTTAACGTGGCAACCTGAAATGTTGCCCAAGCAATAGCAAAGACAAATCAGCACGAGGCCAAAGCAGATACCGATGCCAAGAACGCTAATCGACGGACCGGCCAAAACTGCGCTACCGCAAGCAAGCAGCACGAGGAACATGGTGCCGAAACACTCGGCGAGATACTTTTTGAAATCCATAATTAATTTATTTATAGGTTAGAGAAATGGTTAGTTATTGTTATTGATGATGTTATTGTTGTTGATGATGTTATTGTTGTTATTGTTGTTGATGTTGTTATTGTTGTTATTGCTGTTGATGATGTTGTTGAAGTGTTGATGGTGATGTCATCGCGGAGCGATGGTTATTTCAATAACCCCGTACAAGCGCGCAGCGCGCAGTGCGGGGTAAGGGCTCCTCC
>JAFLTK010000113.1 GCA_022511505.1 Muribaculaceae bacterium | reverse complement strand
TGATTTTCAGCAAGTTGAAGCGAGCCATCGGCATCGAGAACGGCAATATTTTCCCTACGGCCGGCGCGCCGCTGTCGTCAACCATCGTCGAGTTTCTCCACGCGTGTGGCATCAATATCGTCATTGGCTACGGACTTTCGGAAACTACGGCGACCGTCACATGCTTCCCCCAAGTTGGCTATGAAGTTGGCAGCATCGGGACCGTCATGCCGCGCGTTCAGATAAAGATTGGCGACAACAACGAGATATTGGTCAAGGGCCCGACCGTCATGCGCGGATATTTCAACAAACCGGTTGAAACCGAACACGCGTTCACGCCCGACGGATGGTTCCGCACCGGCGACGCCGGCTATATCGACGCCAACGGCGACCTTTTCATGACCGAGCGTCTCAAGGACCTTTTCAAGACCTCCAACGGCAAGTATATCGCCCCTCAGGCCATCGAGAGCCGTCTTGGCGAGGATCGCTATATCGAGCAGGTTGCAGTCATCGGCGACCAGAAAAAATATGTCACCGCCATCATCATTCCCGCCTTTGAAGCCCTCAAGGAATATGCTCGCAAACAGCACATTAAGTTCAAAAACCGCGATGAACTCGTCAACAATCCGCGCATCCGCGACATGATTGCCAAGCGCATCGAGAAACTTCAGGAAGGCCTCGCCGGGTTTGAGAAAATCAAGAAATTCACCCTGCTGCCTCGAGAGTTCTCGATGGAGGCCGGCGAACTGACCAACACGCTGAAACTGCGTCGCCCCGTCATCAACAACCGCTATGCCGCCGAGATTGCAGCGATGTATTCATAATTTCAGTCTCGCAGGCTCGACTGAAAGTTTAAAAGTTTAGAGTCTGTTTTTTTAACTTATAAACCGCTAAACTTTAAACTTCAACCTGAGCCTGCGAAAGTTGAATTCTTAATTTTGGAATAATAAAAAATTTCAATTATCTTTGCGACATAGTTTCAACCCTAAAATTACAGGAGAGATGGTCGAAAATTTTGATTGGAGTAATCTACCGTTTGGCTACCAAAAAACCGACTACAACGTGCGTTGCTATTTTCGCGACGGGAAGTGGGGCGAGATAGAGGTGTCGACATCCGAGACCGTCGAGATGCACATTGCGGCGACGGCGCTCCACTATGGTCAGGAGATTTTTGAAGGGCTGAAGGCGTTCAGAGGCAAAGATGGCAAAATCCGCGTGTTCCGCCTTGAGGATAACGCGCGCCGCATCCGCCAGTCGGCCGAGGGCATCAAGATGGAGCCGGTGCCATACGAACTGTTCAAAAAAATGGTGCTTGAGGTTGTCAAACTCAATGAGCGCTTCGTGCCGCCCTACGGCAGCGGCGCGTCGCTCTATATTCGACCCCTCGAGATTGGTATGACCGCTCGCGTCGGTGTCAAGCCGGCCGATGAATTCTTATTTTTAATTCTGGTATCTCCGGTAGGTCCATATTTCAAAGGCGGTTTCAAGAACACCGACATCTGCATCATGCGCGAGTATGACCGTGTTGCTCCGCGTGGCACCGGCCGCTGGAAAGTTGGTGGCAACTATGCCGCGAGCATGGCTGCCGGCGAGCGCGCCCATGAACTTGGCTATTCGGCCGTTCTCTACCTCGACCCGCGCGAGAAGAAATATCTCGACGAGTGTGGTCCCGCCAACTTCTTTGCCGTCAAGAATGGCGTTTACATCACCCCGGCGAGCGACTCAATCCTTCCCAGTGTTACCAACGACTCGTTGCAGCAGCTTGCGCGCGACATGGGTATGACGGTCGAGCAACGGCACATTACCATTGACGAGCTCGAGCAGTGCCAGGAAGCAGCTGCTTGTGGAACTGCCGCCGTCGCCTCGCCAATCGGCAACATTGACGACCTCGACACCGGCAAGCGCTATGTGATTTCCAAGGATGGCAAGCCCGGCCCCGTTGTAACGGCGCTCTACAACAAACTTCGCGCTATCCAGTATGGCGAGGAAGAGGATACCCACAACTGGTGTACAATAGTTGAATAAAACAATGACTTACAACGAGTTAATAGATGAATACTATCCCGCCGGCAGCCGTCGGCGGGATATTTATTTGCGCCATTGTCGCGCCGTGGCCTCGCTGGCGCTGGAACTTAACAGCCGCCTTGACGAGCCGCTTGACGAGGCCGAGGTTGAAGAAGCCGCCATGCTTCATGACATCGGCATCGTGATGACCGACGCCCCCGACCTTGACTGCCACGGCACGTTGCCCTACATCGCCCACGGCGTTGCCGGGGCCGACATTATCCGCCGCGCCGGTTTGCCCGAACGCGATGCTCGTGTGGCCGAGCGACACACCGGCTCGGGACTCACGACCGACGACATCGCGCGGCAGCAACTGCCCCTCCCTACCGGCCGCATTTATCTGCCTGTCACACGGTTGGAGCGCCTCGTCTGCTACGCTGACAAATTCTACTCCAAAAGCGGCGACATGAAGCGCAAACCCTTTGACGCCGTCGCGGCCTCCATGGCGCGCCACGGCAGCGACGCCCTCGACCGCTTCAACGCCCTCGCAGCCGACTTTGGCCGGCCCTAAGTGACCAACCGGCTCTAAGTCGAGAGCAAGTAGTTGGCACTTCGGCCGCCCTCGTCGCTTTTGCGAAGTATTCCCTTGTTAATCAGGTCGTTGATGTCTCTAAGTGCAGTGTCTTGGGAACAAGAGCAAATTTTAGCCCACTTTGACGAAGTCAATTTTCCCTCAAAGCCATCCCACAGGCGGTTGACAATCTTCCGTTGCCGCTCGTTGACTTCAGTATCGCGAAACCGCTCCCAAAATGCAGCTTTTTGGAGCGTTCGCTCTGCTACGCCCGACGCGCGTTTTATGGCTTCTTCCAGATATTCAAAAAAACTGAGCATCCACTCGGTAATATCGAGGTCGCCTTTCTGGGTTCGCTCCAGTATGGCATAATATGCTCTCTTATTGCGGTTTATCTCGGCCGACATGCTATAATATCGAGCCGGGTCTGCGTCTATGCGTGCGAGCGCCATGTCGGCAAGCGTTCGGCTCAGGCGTCCGTTACCGTCGTCAAAAGGGTGAATTGTGACAAACCACAAATGTGCCACCGCCGCTACAATAAAGGGTGACGACGTGGTCGTGTTAAACCAATCAATCAAACGAGTCATCTCGGCCGGAACTGCGGCCGAAGGGGGTGCTTCATAGTGAACCTTTTCGCGTCCGAACGCTCCCGACACGACCTGCATCGGCTCGTCGCCCTTACGCCAAGCGGCAACAGTGATTTTGTGCATGCCGCTGCGCCCTATGGGGAAAAGCGCTGCATGCCAATCAAATAGCCGCTCGGCGGTCAACGGCTCCCGGCTTTTGTAGACAGCGTCGAGCATGACGTCCACCAAACCCTCGACATAGTGGTCCTCAGCGAGCAGACCGTCATCCTCAATGCCGAGGCGACGCGCAATGCTGCTTCTGACTGACCGTGGGTTCAGTTGCACGCCTTCGATAGCCGATGACCCCGTCAATTCCTCGGTCAAGACCTCTAACGTCGAACGATTCTTGTCGTCAAAACCGAGCGTCGACATACGCCCCGTTAAGACACCGTGCAATCGACTCAGGCGCGCCAGCGGCTCAAGTATCGCATCGGCGTCCCAGTAAAAACGAGGCCAATCGGGGCGTTGCCAGATATAGCTGGTAGGTATGAAATTTCGTCTCATGGATGCAAAATTAGCGATTTGCGAAGAATAATCAAAATATTCACCGCAAATTTGCGGTGAATAGCCGCTCATTTTCACCGCACTACCCCGCAAACTTCTACTTTGGCTCTCCACCCTCGACCGTCTTGATGGGTCAGAATTGACTTGCCAATATAGACCAAAGTGTGTAAATTTGCATAAAAATTTGTGGTTTATGAAAAAGATGGTTAGCGTGGTCGGGGCGGCGATTGTTGATGGCGACCGGGTGCTCGTGGCGCAGCGGCCGCCGTCGGCCGTTGCTTACAAGTCGTTGAAGTGGGAGTTTCCTGGTGGCAAAGTTGAGCCGGGCGAGACTCCTGCCGAGGCCATAAAGCGGGAAATCAGCGAGGAACTCGACTGTGACATCGCGGTCGACGCGCTTTTACCCGAGATGGAACACGAGTATCCCGATTTCATCCTAAAGATGACCATCTGTATCTGTCGTTTATCTAAGGATTCGTCGCCAAAATGCCTGGAGCACAACGCGATAGGCTGGTTTACGGCCGACCGGCTGCCGTCGCTCGATTGGGCCGCGGCCGACGCCCGCTGCTACCCCGCGGTAGCCGGCCACCTCGGTCGTTAGAGTTGGGCAGAAAGCGGTCGATGAACGCCTTGCCCTGATCGCTGAGCTCATATTTGCC